>RFHC01000068.1 GCA_003696505.1 Deltaproteobacteria bacterium | reverse complement strand
TACATCTTTCTCATGCCCATCGCCCTTCCGAAAATTTTGATGCCAGGTGAGGCGGGAGAGGTTCTTCCTGGATGGATTCGTTCCCTCACTGGGCCTGTCGGGTCGGTTTCCCCTCCGCTTCCTCGACGATTCTCTTCATCAGTTCTTCAACGGTGAGAATCTCCGAGCAGCGCGAGACGTTTTTCCCCGCGAAGATGAGCCCTCCCTTCGCGTCTCCCTCCTTTGCCCTGACGAGAGCCCGGGCGATGCAGAAGCCCTCCCCTTTTTCACGGAAAGAGCACTTCACGAGGCAGTTGACGAAACACCCCTTCTCCTGCTCGTCACCTCGCTCGAGGGACTCTGAGAAGGGATTTCTCACCCCCCTGCCGGGAAGCCCGACGGGGCTTTTCACCAGGACCACGTCTTCCGGCCGGGCGTCCAGGTATGCCTGTTTGAAGGCGTCCGGAGCATCGCACTCGACGGTGCAGACGAACCTCGTCGCCATCTGAACTCCGCTGGCGCCCAGGTCGAGAGCCTTCCTCACGTCCTCTCCGCTCCAGATTCCCCCCGCAGCTATGACGGGGATATCGACGCCGTATTTCTCCCGGAAGGTTCTCACCATTTCGGGAACCACTTTCTCCAGCGTGTATTCCTCGTCGTCCACCTCGCCGTGACCTGCCCCGAGGTGTCCGCCGGCTGCGCCGGGGGCTTCCACGACGAAAGCGTCGGGAATCCTCCCGTAGCGCTTTTCCCACCGTCTGAAGATGAGCTCTGCCGCCTTGACGGACGAAACGATGGGGACGAGGGCGACATCAGGGTAGTCGCGGGCAAACTCGGGGAGGGAGAGGGGGAGCCCGGCTCCCGAGATGATGAGTTTCACCCCTTCTTCGAGGCTCGTCCTGACCATTGCCTCGTAGTCGGTGATGGCGACCATGCAGTTGACGCCGATGTTGCCGGTCCTTGAGAGCGAGAAAGCTTTCCTGATTTCATCCCTGAGGGCTTTGACGTTGGCCTCGAAGTAATCTGACGGTTTTTTGAAGTAGGGTGAGGTGATTCCGAGGGCGACGGCGGCGATGACGCCGATTCCCCCGGCGTTTGAGACGGCGGAGGCGAGCCTGGCGCCCGATATCCCCACGCCCATCCCTCCCTGTATGATGGGAATGGGGGCTTTGAGTCCGCCGATGTGAAGTTCCGGTAAAGGCATTTCCTGCTCCACAGATTTTATCCATCCATTATACACGGCATGAAGGGGATTCACCCATCATCCCCAACCCGTTCTTTTCTGCTGACGCCGGAGGTCGTAAAATAGAGACGCGCGCCCTTAGCTCAACTGGACAGAGCGTCGGACTTCGGATCCGATGGTTGGGGGTTCGAGTCCTCCAGGGCGCGCCATCCGCCTTCGCACTTCGTGCTTCGGCGGACGAGTTCCGGCTTCGCGCTGGGCGCTTCGGCGTGATAAATCCGCCTTCGCACTTCGTGCTTCGGCGGACAGGTTCCGCCTTCGCACTTCGTGCTTCGGCGGACGAATCCTGCCTTCGCGCTTCGCGCTACGGCGTGATAACGGATTGTGATGGGTTCACAGGAGAGGTGGGGGAAGATGATTCAAGAAGTGAGGGACGGAATTTTCCTCGTTCAGGGGGAGAAGGAGGGGAGATTCCCCTACTCGAACAGCTTTCTCCTCAGGGGGGGTACCCGGACGATACTCTTCGACGCCGGGTGCGGCCAATCCGTCCTCGCTTCTCTCCTCGAGGAGGTGAAGGTGGACCTCCTCGTCCTCTCTCACACCCACGTGGACCACTACTCCTCGATCAACCTCCTGGAAGGCGTCCCAAAAGTCGTGCCTGCCCTTTTCTGGGAGACGGTCAGGTCTCTCGAGGCGATGAGCCGCCGCCTCATCGGGGAGGAGGAGGCGCGGCAGGAGTGGCTCGGAATGGTCCGGAATCTCTACGGAGACCCCAGCTTCGTCCCCGACGAGGTGTACCGGGAAGGGCAGACCTTCAGCACGGGGAAACACGAGGTGGTTGCGATTTCTGCCCCCGGACACACGAAAGACCACTTCGTCTTCTTCGAGGAGCGGTCAAGGGTCATCTTCACTTTCGACATCGACCTCTCCTCATTCGGGCCCTGGTACGCCAACGAGGAGTCGGATATCGGCGACTTCCTCTCTTCGATACGTCGGGTGAGAGACCTTTCCCCCTCAGGGCTCCTCTCCTCTCACCGCGAACCCGTTTTCGAGGGCTGGGAGGAGGAACTGGACCGCTACGAGGAGAAGATTTACGAGCGGGACAGGAAGGTGGAGGAGATGGTCCAGGCGGGGATGACCCTCGACGAGATGGTGGAGGAATCGGTCATCTACGGGGGATTCCCCCACGTCCCCGCACTCCTCCGCTACTTCGAAAAGAGGATGCTCCGGCTTCACCTGGAACGTCTCGGGCTGGCAGATGAAGTTCTTTCTTGAACTTCAAGAGAGGAAGGTTTATATTATTCTTTCTGTCGGGCCACTAGCTCAATTGGAAGAGCAGCGGACTCTTAATCCGTTGGTTCGGGGTTCGAGTCCCTGGTGGCCCACCAGATGAAAATGGAAGCCGGGTCGGGGCAACTTGACCCGGTTTTTTTATTTCGGATTGCGGAATGGGGATTGCGGAGTGATGGGACGGGAGCGGATAACCTTCGACACAGCTCAGGTTCCACCGCTCCCCTACTGGGTTTCCGGATGTTCGGAGGATCGGAGGCTCTGAGGCTCGGTGATCCGATGACAGATTCCGCATTCCGCAATCCACATTCCGAAATCCCGGGAAACTCTGGCTCCGAGGCTCGGAGGATCGGAGGCTCTGAGGCTCGGTGGTTCGATGACGGATTCCGCATTCCTCATTCCGCATTCCGAAATCCCGATATTTCGGTGTATCGGTGGTTCGGCGGTTCGGGTGCTCGTCTGTCCGATGAC
>RFHC01000067.1 GCA_003696505.1 Deltaproteobacteria bacterium | reverse complement strand
GTTGAGCTTGTACTCCACCGTGAGGATAGACGCCCCCGTGGGGATGAGAGTCTGAGCGGCGAAACCGGCGGCGTTGTCGGCGATCGTCCCGACGACCCCGGCGTGGAGGTAGCCGTGATGCTGGGTCAGGTCGTCCCGCCTGGCAACGGCGATTTCGCAGAAACCGGGCTCCACCCGGGTGAGCTCGGCGCCGAGAAGCCTCATGAAACCCTGTCGGGAAAAGCTGGCCCTCACCCTTTCCCTGAAGTTTTCGTCCTCTGGTTTGAAGGACACTCCCTCACCTCTTAATCTTCGTGAACTTCGCCCCCTTCAGGGAGACGTCCACCATGAGGCCCTTCTGCCCGATAACGAACGCGACGATGGGAGACTTCACCGTCGCCGTGTCGATGGTCCCCCCTGCGCCCACGTCGAGGATGGCGATGGAGCCGTCCACGCCCGCCTCCCAGCCGTCGGAGCGGCGGAAGCGGTCCAGTTCTCCCTGCTCCATGAAGATGATAATCAGTGTCTTCACCTGCGCGCCGAACTGAAAACCGACGGACCCGGCGGCAACGCTGTAGTACTCGACCGTCCTCCCCTTCACGCGGAGGGCGCCTTCCCCGTATTCGCCGCCGACGATGAATCCCGCCTTGTAGACCTTCGGAAAGACGAGGACGCCCCTGGCGGCCTTGAGAAACTCCCGCGCGCCCTTCACCTCCCTCACGAACTTCTCCAGCGCCACGTCCACGCTCACGTCAATCTCGCGGGCGGTGGCGGACAGGGCCCTCCCCCGCAGGGTCCCGAGGAGGATGCCTGCAGTGAGAAGAATCACGGTTATCGCTGCCGTCATTTTCTTCTTCATCGATGTCCCTCCCTCGTGCGCCTCTCAATTCCCCCGTGCATCCCCCGGACCGGGCACGGGACCTTTTATCTCCACCTCGATGGGGCGGACAGAATCGAGGTGGACGTCTCTCTGCGGGAAAGCGATGACGATGCCTTCCCTGGCGAAAGTCTCGTCGATGGCGAAACGAATTCTGCTCTCGATGACCATCTTGTTCATCAGGTTCTCGAGCCGAATCCAGAAGTAGAGGGAAAAGATGAGGGCGCTGTCGCCGAAGTCCTCGAAAACGACGAAGGGCTCGGGAGACGGGAGAACGTCCCCGGACCCGCGGGCCACCTCGAGGAGGAGTTCCTTCACCCTCTTCACGTCGGTGCCGTACGCCACGCCCACGGTCACCTTCGTCCGGACCATCCTGTCCGACAGCGTCCAGTTGATGATCGACTTCTCGAGAAAACTGCTGTTCGGGACGAGGATGTGGATGTTGTCCCCCGTCCGTATCCTCGTGCAGCGGGCGCCGATGTCCTCGATTCTCGCGAAGTACCCCTCCACTTCAATCATGTCCCCTATCTTTATCGGCCTCTCGATGAGGATGATGAAACCGCTGATGAAGTTGTTGATCAGGTTCTGAGCCCCGAAGCCGATACCGATGGCCAGGGCGCCGCCGATGAAGGCGAATGCCGTGAGGGGAATGTTCACGAAGTAGAGGGCGAGCAGGAGCGTGAAGAAGAGGCCCAGGTAGTAGAACACCTTCGGGATAACGGAAGCAACGTTCTCCGGAAGATTTGTTCGGGGGAGGAGCCTTTCTCGAAGGACCTTTTCGAGCCGCCTCACGGCGAAAACGCCGACAATGAGGGTGAGAATGGCGATGATAACTTTCTGAACCGTGACGGGGTGGTCACCCAGGTAGAAGAGGCGGAAGTTCCAGAATTTGAGGAACCTGGAGAGCCAGGACCCTCCTTCTCCAGCCGGTGCCGCCTCGCCCTGAGCGAAAGCGGAAATCCAGCAATGGAAAATTCCCGTTATAAATTCCCGGCTCATTACACCTCCCTCAAATCTCCTTAACCCCCTCCTTACGGGAAGACACTCTGTTCGAGTCTTCCGGAAAGGGAGGAGCCCCCTCAACCGGGGCCGCCGACCGAACTCTGCGGTAGACCTCCGTGTATATGTCCCTCATCGCCTCGACCAGTTCCCCCGCGAGGGAGATTCTCTCCTTCCCCACCCAGAGGTTTTCGCCGCTTATCCTGCCGAAATCTGCCATGAAAGAACCGGTCAGGAGTTTCTCGAATCCGTCAAAGAGGGCACAGGCGCTCCTGAAGTTCTCCTTCAGGGGAGAGGAAATTTTCAGGAGGCCGTCCAGCTCTCCGTTTTCGTGGCAGGCGGCCAGGCTCTCCAGAGCACGGAAAAAACGCTCCCCGCAGTGAAAGAAGAAGGCCGTGTCCAGAATGATGGAACGCATGATTTCCGGCGCCACAGCCGACGAGGCAGACTGGAGCCTCCTCTTTCCGTCCATCACCCTTTCCCACTGGGTGAGGGCGCCCGAATAATAGAACTGAAAGGCCGTGAAGTGACGGAATGCCTCTTCCCCTCTCTCTCCCCAGACCTCCTTCCTCCGGAAGGAAACCTCCATGAGCTGGACGAAGAGGTTCATCTCTTCCCCCCTTTCCTCCTCACGTACTGCTCCATTTCCCTCGTCAGCCACTCTCTGAAGGTGAGCCCCTCGTCGATGAGAATCTTGAAGAGCTCCTTCTTCAGTTCGCGGTCTACGAGGGCGGTTACCTGGACTTTTTCTCTCCTCTTCTCCTTCACCGATACCATGAGATGAATAATTGTATTTATGTAATTTTTAATAATCTTATCAATTGTGATTTTTATATGTCAATATTATTATGAATTTATAAAGTTATATCCATATATCTCATTTCCCGCGACAGGTTGCCTGAAGGAGAGAAAAAGGATATTTTTTAAAAAGAAGTAATCCTTGGACATCCCTTCGTGTTGACTCTTCAACGCGGCCTTCCCGCGTGGGGGGAAGCGGTTTCGGGAAGGTCTCAACCGCCTGGAAGGAGGAGGGAAAAATGAAGAAAATCCGCCTTTTTCTCCTGACGGTCCTGGTCTGTCTCGTCACGACCACCTTTTTCGCTGCAGCCTCTTTCCCTTCTGACGATTCGCCCTGGCCGCCCACCTGCACGGAGGAGTGGGTAAACGACCCGGCCCCGCAGGCAATCCTCGTCTGCGTGCCGCCGAACTGGAACGGAGACCTGATTCTCTACGCTCACGGCTACGTCCCGCCGCAGTATCCGCTCTCTCTCCCGGAGGGAGAACTCACCTTCACCCTCCCGGATGGGAGCACCGTGACGATGCCGGGAATCGTCAACTCCCTGGGCTACGCCTTCGCCACCACCTCTTACAGGAAAAACGGCTACGCCGTCGAGCAGGGAGGCGCTGACATCCTGGCCCTCTACAACCTCTTCGCCGACGAAGTGGGACCGCCGAAACACGCCTTCATCACGGGCGGTTCAGAAGGAGGGCTCATCGCGACGATGCTCCTGGAAAAGCACCCCGAAATGTTCGACGCGGGCCTCGCCCTGTGCGGCCCCATCGGGGGGATTCAGCACGAGGTGAACTACCTGGGCGATTTCCGTGTCGTCTTCGACTACTTCTTCCCGCAGATTTTTGATTTCGGCGTGGCCGACGTTCCCGAAGACGCCTGGATGAAGTGGGACTCCTACCAGAAGGCAATCATAGCGGCCATGTCATCCGACCCGTCGGCTGTGGACCAGCTCTTCCGGGTGACCCGAGCTGCCACGGACCCGAACGATCCCTCGTCGACTGTAGCTGTGGCCCTTCACCTCCTGGGGTACAGCATCTTCGCCACAAACGACCTCCAGGAGACTGCCGGCGGGAATCCCTACGGGAACAGGTTCCGCCTCTACTGGGGTTCCGACGACGACGCGGCGCTCAACCGGGGGGTGGAGAGAGTCTCGGCTGACAGGAGAGCCAGGAAATACCTGAGAAGGTTCTACAAGCCCACCGGAATCCTGGCGAGACCGCTGGTGGCGCTCCACACGACCATGGACGACCTGGTTCCCTTCGACCACGAAATCATCTACCTCTTCCGGACCTTCCTCTCGGGGAGCAGAAACCTCTTCACCCTCATTCCGGTGAACAGGTTCGGCCACTGCGCATTCGAACCGCAGGAGGTCTTCTCCGCCTTCGCGCTCATGGTCTACCGGGGGACGGGAGAACTGGACCCGGCTTTCATCCAGCTCCTCTTCGGGCTCGGAAACTGAGAGGATTGAAAAGCCTGGCTGCATTTGATATGAAAAAAGTATAGTTTTTCCTCTCACTGGTCGTTTCTGCACTCGGGTCTTACCTCTTTTGAGGGCAGTGAACCGCGAGAAGGAGGTGTGGTACCTCTTTCTCTCTCGTCTCTCAAAAAAAGGAGGGAGGTCATGGCGAGCCTCAAGGAGAAACTTGCCCAGAAAATCGAGGAGCACCGTCCGCGCACGACCCGTCTCCTCAAGGAGTTCGGGAACGTCAAGGTCGACGAGCTTACCATCTCCCAGGTCATCGGGGGGATGAGGGGAGTCAAGTGCCTCGTCACCGACATCTCCTACCTGGACCCCTTCGAGGGAATCCGCTTCCGGGGTTACACCATCCCCGAGGTGATGGAGAAACTCCCCAAACCGGCGGGCTGCGAGATGCCCTACGTGGAGGGGCACTTCTACCTTCTCCTCACGGGGGAGATTCCCACGGAGGCGGAGATTCAGGAGGTGATCGAGGAG
>RFHC01000066.1 GCA_003696505.1 Deltaproteobacteria bacterium | reverse complement strand
TCCTTCTTCCATATTCTTCACCTTCACCACCCCCCGGCCCCACTCATCTTCTCCAAATATGACCACGAACTTCGCTCCCAACCTGTTCGCCCGCCTCATCTGACTCTTCAATGACCTCCCCTCATAGTCGATTTCGCATCGCAGCCCCTGCTTCTCCAGCTCCCTTTTCAGGCGAAAGGCGACATCTACCAGGCTCTTTTCCTGAAGCGCGAGGAAAAGGGGGAGTTTTTCCTCCTCTCCCCCCCATCCCTCTGCACTCAGAATGAGGATGAGCCTCTCCATTCCGATGGCAAACCCCACCCCTGGAACGGGACTCTTGGAGCCGAGCATCTCGGCGAGCCCGTCGTAGCGTCCGCCGGCCGCAACAGCGTTCTGGGCTCCCAGTTCTCCCGAGAGAAACTCGAAAGTCGTCCTCCGGTAGTAATCGAGGCCCCTCACCATCCTCGGATTCACCGCGTAGGGCACCCCCACTGAGTCAAGGGCCGCTCTCACTCTTTCGAAGTGCTCGCGGCATTCGCTGCAGAGGTAATCGAGGATTCGGGGGGCCTTCTCCGTCTTCTCCACGCAGGTGGGGACTTTGCAGTCGAGTGCCCTCAGGGGGTTCCTCTCATATCTCCTCCTGCAGTCAGCGCAGAGGTCATCCACTGTCAGGGAGAGGAATTCGAGAAGCGCCTCGTTGTACCGGGGGCGGCACTCGGGGCACCCGAGAGAATTGAGCTCTAGGGAGACGTCCCGGACGCCGAGCGATTCGAAGAGGTCCCAGAGAGTAACGAGGACCTCAGCGTCAACGAGAGGGGACTGCGACCCGAGCACCTCAGCGCCTGCCTGGTGAAACTGCCTCAGCCTTCCCTTCTGGGGCCTCTCGTGCCTGAACATCGGCCCCAGATAAAAGAGACGGACCGGCAGGTCGGGAAACTGGTTCCTCCCGTTCAGGAATGCCCGGACAACGGAGGCCGTCCCTTCCGGGCGCATCGTGACGGATTCACCGCTCTTATCCGTGAAGGTGTACATCTCCTTTTCCACGATGTCCGTCGTTTCGCCGATGCTCCGGACGAAAAGCTCGGACTTCTCAAGGATGGGAGTGCGAATTTCCCGGTATCCCCGGGAAAAGAAGTGATCCCTGATTCTCTCCTCCAGTTTCACCCAGAGGGACGATTCGGGAGGCAGAATATCTTTCATGCCCCGGACAGTCGAAATAGTCACCGCAGTTCTCCCGTGGTTTTTCAGGAATCTGCAATGTATACCACGTTTCTCGTCGTGTCCTTCCCGCGGTACATTGCGCGGTCAGCCATCTGAAGGAGTTCTTCTTTTGTCGACGCATGTATCGGGTAGGTGGCTATACCGATGGAAACCGTGAGGTGGAGACTCAGCCCTTCGGCCTCCATGAACGTGTGTTCCTCAACGGTTCTCCTCATTCTCTCAGCCGCCAGGAGGGCCTGGTCCGGATTCGTCTCAACGAGGATGACCACGAACTCGTCCCCCCCGTAACGGACCACCGTGTCCGTTTCACGGACACACCCCCTGATGACAGCACCGAACTCACAGAGCACCCGCGAACCCACGAGGTGCCCGTGGGAGTCATTGACCCTTTTAAAGTAGTCGATATCGAGAAAGAGTATCGAAACAGGGACGCCGTAACGGTCAGACCTCTTCAACTCCCTGTCCAGCACGACGTTCAGGTAGCGGGCGTTGTAGAGCTTCGTCAGGTCGTCGATGTAAATAAGGCTCTGGACCTTGATGCTCTTCTCGGCGTTATAAAGGGAATAACAAGACTGGTGGTGGAGAAAAACGACGGCCGGAGAGAGGGCCACTTCCGGGATTGCCCTCCCTCTCAGGAAAACGGCGCAGTGGACCGGCGTCATGCCCTCGAGAGAAAAGGTGCAGAGAAAAAGGGATTTCGGGGAAAACTCCTTTAACTCCTCAACCGCCGGCGGGAGAACATCTTCTATCGGAACGATTTTCGGTTCTGGTGACGACGCCTCCACGATGTCCCTGCCGTGCCTCTCCAGGAGGGAGTGGACGTCGGTTGCCGTGGGGAATCCCGTCACGGCCAGGAGTCGAAACCCGCTCCCCCTCCCCTCCTGCTCGGAGATGAGGAATCCCGCTTCTCCCGTGAGAAACTCCCGGAAAAAGTCGAGGACCGTCTGACAGAGGGGGTCGTAATCGAGAGTCGTGATTATCGGGAAACAGTAATTGAAGAGCGTCTCCACGTTTCTCTCATATATCGTGCCGTATCCGGAAAAGAGATACTTCTCCAGAATTTCACTCCCCTTAGACGCGAGCACCTCTGCCGAAATCACCTCTCCCCTGAAGGAAAATGATGGTGAGTTGCCCCCACTGGAGAGAAAGATGACGGGCGTGCGGGGTGCCACGGTTGCTACCTTTTTGAGGACTTCCGCGCCCCGTCCCCTGCAGGCGTCCCCGTCGAGGAGAATCAGGTTGATGGTTTCCTTTTCCAGTGTCTCCAGCAGCCCCTCTTCCGTCTCCGTTTTGATGAACTCTACATCGTGGAAAGGAGGGGTTTTTTCCCACTCGTTGAGGGGAAGGGGTCGAGAACACCCGATTATGACTCTTCTTTTCGCCATAAAGAAACCATGCCACCCTTTTTCAGGGTAGAGAAAAATTCAATTCGTAAGTTTAACAGAAGGGAAGACCCATCACAATCGGGTTTTCCCCCCTTCTCTTAATCCCCACGATAGCACGGAAAGGTAGATGAGAACGAGGGAAGAGGAGTAGAGGACGATCCATACAGGGCGAGGGGGTTCCGTAACTTTTACAAAAATTCCCGGAATTTCGGAAATTCTCATCAAAACCATTAAAAGACCGTTCAGGAGAGGAGAAACCAGCCCGAGGAGGGGAAGGTCCAGCCCCAGGAAGAAAAAAACCTCCCAGACGAGAGAAAGGCTGAGAAGGGGGAGCATGAGGGGAACGAAGATTAAGTTGAAGATAAAGGAGAGGGGGGAGACGGACCGGAAAAGGAAGGACACGAGGGGGAGGGAAAAGAGATAGGCTGCCACGGGTATCCCAACGGTGCCGGAAAGATTCCACCTCCCTTTCCTCCCGAAGGAGTGGAGGTGCAGGAGAATGCCTCCCGTAACGGAGAAGGAAAGGATAAACGAAGGAGAAAAAAGCGCTTCAGGATGGGAGATAAGGAGACAGAAAAAAGCGAAGACGAGTCCGTCCACAACCACATCCCTCACCCTGCACCTATTGAAGGAGAAAGCAGAAGCGAAGGCAAATCCCGTCAATGCCCTGACGGCGGAGGGAGGGAAAGAATGGATGAATACCAGGAAAAAGGCTGATATCAGCCCGCAGGCGCAAGAGATGGGGACGGCAAAAAAATACCTCCCCGTTGCCCTCGACAGGAGGACGAGGAGGAGGCGGACAATGGATCCTGTCACTGCGGCTGCCACCCCAACGTGAAGGCCCGAAACGGCGAGGAGATGAGAAAGGCCCGTCTCCCTCAGAACTTTTGAAACATCCGCTCCCCCCGCTCTCCGCCCCGTCAGGAGACATCCGAGAAACCACGCAACGTCCTCGGGGAACTTTTCCTCTTTCAGTCGAGTTCGAACTTTCTGGACCATTTTCTCCCGAAAAGAAACGGGCCCTTCTCCTCCCCACGGGAAGAAAAAACCTCTGGCTGGTGTAATTTCCACGAGAACACCCTCTGCCATTTTCCTCAGGTCTTTCATCCCCCCACCGATGACGGTCTTTCTTCCCCTCCCCAAGCCAGCCACGAGGGCACCTTTTCTCCACCCCCGCTCGACCGGGTCCCCGTAAAGAGTCAGCCTGACGCCTCCCGGGAAAAAGCGTATCTCTCTTTCCCCC
>RFHC01000011.1 GCA_003696505.1 Deltaproteobacteria bacterium | reverse complement strand
GAGCCACCGAACATCCGATCCGCCGAACCACCGATCAACCGACAAAACCCGTTTTCTGGGATTGCGGATTGCGGAATACGGAGTGCGGAATGGGGGATCTGTTATCGGACTGATGAGCCTCAGAGCATCCGATCCGCCGAACCACCGATCCACCGACAAAACCCTTTTTCTGGGATTGCGGATTGCGGATGGCGGAATGCGGAATCTGTCAGCGGACCGATGAGCCTCCGAGCCTCCGAACATCCGAACAACCGAAATACCCGTAGGGGAGATTTCTGGGATTTCGGAATGCGGATGGCGGAATGCGGAATCTGTCAGCGGACCGATGAGCCTCCGAGCCCCGGAGCAACCGGATGAACAGAGGGATGCGTAAATTCGGGGTGCGGAATGGGTCCCGCCGAACGACGCACCGCACCCCGAAGTCCGCACTTCGAATAACCTGACCGTCTCTTCAGACCAGCTCGAAAACCCCGGCGGCTCCCATCCCGCCGCCGATGCACATGGTTACCATCCCGAGGGAAACGCCGCGCCTTTTCATCTCGTGGAGGAGGGTCGCCGTCAGCTTCGCCCCTGTGCACCCGAGGGGGTGACCCAGCGCGATGGCCCCGCCGTTTACGTTTATCTTCTCCAGGTCGAGTTCCAGTTCCCGGATAACGGCGAGGGACTGGGCGGCAAATGCCTCGTTCAGCTCGATGAGCCCGATGTCCTCTTTCTTCAGCCCCAGTTTCGACAGGACTTTCGGAACCGCCTTGACCGGCCCGATTCCCATGATTTCCGGCGGGACGCCGGCGACGTCGAACCCGAGGAACTTCGCCAGGGGCTTGAGGCCGTACTCCTTCACCGCCTTTTCCGATGCGAGGAGGACGGCTGCCGCTCCGTCGCTCATCTGGGAGGAATTTCCGGCCGTCACCGTTCCCGTGGGGGAGAAAGCGGGCTTGAGCTTCGCAAGCGCCTCAAGGGATGTGTCCCTCCGGGGCCCTTCGTCCACCTTGAAGACAACCTCCCTTCTCTCCGGCGGACCGCCGTCCCTCTCCACGTAGACGACGGTCTCGACGGGAACGATTTCCTCGTCGAACTTCCCGGCGTCGATGGCGGCTATGGCGTTTTTGTGAGAACGGAGGGCAAACTCGTCCTGGTCCTGGCGGGAGATGGAGAACTTCTTCGCCACCTCTTCCGCCGTCAGTCCCATGGGCATGTACACCTCGGGGTAATTCTCAATGAGGTCGGGGTTGAAGGAGACCTTATTCCCCCCCATGGGGACCATCGTCATCGATTCGGTCCCGCCGGCTATCACGAGGTCGGCGAATCCCGTCCGTATCCGGTCTGCGCCGATGGCGATGGTCTGGAGGCCCGACGAGCAGAACCTGTTCACCGTCATCGCCGGCACGTCAACGGGAAGACCTGCTTTAAACGCCGCGATTTTCGCCACGTTCATCCCCTGCTCCGCCTCCGGCATGGCGCACCCGACGATGACATCGTCTATTTTCGCCGGGTCGATGGAAGGGTTCTCCTCGATGAGAGCCTTCAGGACGACGGCCATCAGGTCGTCCGGCCTCGTATCTTTCAGCGTCCCCTTCTTCGCCCGTCCGACGGGCGTCCTCTTTGCCCATACTATGTAAACGTCGCTCATGGCTCCCTCCTCTCTCAGTTTCTCAGGGGTTTGTTCTTCATCAGCATGTGCTGAATCCTCTCGACCGTCTTCTGCTCTCCGCAGAGGGAGAGGAAGGCTTCCCTCTCCAGGTCGAGAAGGTGCTGTTCGTCCACCGCCTGCCCGGGGGCCACGTCGCCTCCCGAGAAGATGTGCGCCAGTTTCTTCCCGATGTGGGCGTCGTACTCCGTGATGTAACCCGCCACCTTCATGGTGTAGATGGCGTATTCGAACATCGCCTTCGCGCTCCGGCCCGGGACACGCACCTTCGCCGGTCTCGGCGCCCTGTAACCCTCCATCGCCATGGCCAGGGCGCTCTTCTTCGCGTCGTGAATGAGGTAGTCCCTGTTAATCGTTATCCTGTCCAGGCCCTCCCGCAGGTAGCCGATTTCGAACGCCTCCTTCGCGCTTGTGGAGACCTTCGCCATCGCCACCGCCTCGAAAGCCTGCCTGAGGAAGGGAAGCGGGTCCGCATCGACCCCGTCGGGGATGTGTCCGAGGGCGCGGAGAATCATCTCCTTGCAGCCTCCTCCCGCGGGGATAAGGCCCACGCCCACCTCGACGAGCCCCATGTAGAGCTCTCCCGCGGCCCTCACCTTCGGCGCCGAGAGGGTGATTTCAGCACCGCCGCCCAGAGTCATTCCTGCCGGGGCAACGACGACGGGCTTTTCGCAGTACTTGAGCCTCATGCAGGCATTCTGAAACTCCCGCACCATCACCTCGATGTTGTCGAAGTTCTTGTTCTGAATCTCCATGAGGAGGAGCAGGAGGTTGGCGCCCGCAGAGAAGTTGTCGGCGTGGTTAGCGAGGACGAGACCCTCGTACTTCTTCACCTCCTCGACGGCGAAGTTGATCATCTCCACGATGTCCGCGTCGATGGCGTTCATCTTCGTGTGAAATTCGAGGCAGAGCACCCCGTCGCCGATGTCGTAGAGAGAAGCACCCGCATTCTCCCGGACGACTCCTTTCTCCCTCTTTACATCGGGGAGGAGGATGATTTTCGGATTGACAGGGAGGTCCCTGTACTCAACGCTTCCGAAGTCGAGGAAAACCTTCTTCCCCTCTTTCACGTCGTAGAAGCGCTCGTATCCCTTGCTCAGCATCTCCTTCACGACGGGGGGTATCTCCTTCCCCTCCTTCTCCATTCTCTCAACCGACTCCCGCACGCCGATGGCGTCCCAGGTCTCGAAGGGACCGAGACTCCAGTTGAAACCCCACTTCATGGCGTTGTCGATGTTGACGATGTCCTCGCTTATCTCAGGAATCCTCTTCGCCGAGTAGAGGAGGGTCTCCGAGAGGACGTCCCACGCGTAGAGGGCGAGCTTGTCGTCGCCGGAGATGACCTCCTTTATCCGCCTCCCCGGGTCGTCGATGTTCTTCACCTTCGACACGGAGGGATAGGAGGGTTTCGCAACGGGGACGTATTCCATCGTGTTGTAGTCGAGGTAATATTTCTGCCTCCCCTCTTTCGTCTTTTCCACCTTGAAAAATCCGGCCCCGGACTTCCTTCCGAGAGCTCCCTTCTCCACCATCTTCTTCACGAAGTCTGGAGGAAGGAAGTATTCACGGGCCGGGTCGTCGGGAAGGTTGTTGTAGACGTTGTCCGCCACGTGGAGGAGCGTGTCGAGCCCCACCAGGTCAGCGGTGCCGAAGGCCGCGCTGCGCGGTCTCCCCGTGGCGGGACCGAGGACCATGTCCACTTCCTCCACGGTGAGGCCGTGCTTCACCATGGCGTGCATGGCGTACATCATCGAGAAGACCCCTATCCTGTTGCCGATGAAGTTGGGCGTGTCCTTGCAGTATACGATTCCCTTTCCCAGGACCTCCTCGCCGAATCGGGCCATCTCCTCGACGATGGCGGGGTCCGTGTCTTCACCGGGGACGATTTCCAGGAGCTTCATGTAGCGGACGGGGTTGAAAAAGTGCGTCACCAGGAAGTGCCTGCGGAAATCCTCCGGAAAGCCCTCCATCATCTGGCGAATCGCTATTCCCGAGGTGTTGGAGGAAACGACGATTCCCGGCTTCCAGAACTGGAGAATGCGCTGAAAGAGGTTTCTCTTTATCTCCAGGTTCTCCACCACGGCCTCGACCACCCAGTCCACACCGGAAATCTTCTCCAGGTCGTCGTCGAAGTTGCCCACCTCGATGAGCTCCAGGTCCTTCTGCGAGTAGATGAGGGAAGGTTTCTGCTTCCTGATGTTGTTCAGCCCCCGGAGGGCAAACCGGTTGCGGACCTCTTTCGACTCCAGGGTCAACCCCTTCTTCTCTTCCTCTTCCGTGAGGCGGTCCGGGGTGATGTCGAGCATGAGACAGGGAATTCCCGCGTTTGCCAGATGAGCGGCAATTCCCGACCCCATCACACCGGCTCCGAGGACAGCGACTCTCCGTATCTCCCGTGCCATGGGCCCCTCCTTTCCCTAATTAGTGAATGATTATTCACTCATTAAATTAACACCGCACACAGTTCGTGTCAATCCGCCGATTGCGAGGGTTCCGCTTTCCCGACTACCCTCCCTCAGTCGCAGCACCCCGACCCGGGCCCGCAGGAGGGTCCGCAGGCCGTCCCCTTCCCCCTGACCGTCGAGAGGAGGACGGCGTAGGCGCATCCGACGCCGGGGACGACGAAAATCGCGCCGGCTTCGCAGTTGCGGGCACAGGCCCCGCACTCCATGCACAGGTCCCTGTCCACAACCCGCGCCTTCCCGCCGTCGAAAGCGAAGACCCCACGGGGACAGACAACGGCACAGAGGCCGCACCCGACGCAGCGCGACTCCTCGTAAGAAAGGGTCGACACCCCGTCGATGTAGCGCATCTCTCTCACAGCGCTCCTCCCACCAGTTTCCCTCCCACCCAGAGGATTATTCCCGCCAGGGCGAGGAGGACCTGGACGGGGATATACCGCCTCATCTCCGCCACCACCCCGGAGAGCGAGGTGAAGGGCGTTGCCCCCGTGAAGTTCATCGCCGTAAAAGAGGAAACGGCAGGGACGATGAGGCACCAGCCGAGCGCGCTCACAGGGGTCGGAAAGGGATTTCCCCCCCTTACGAGGGAGAGAATCCACAGGAGCGAGATGAGAACTCCGACGACGAGCCCCTTGAAGCTGAACGCTCTCCCGGGAAGAAAGGGGAGCAGGAGCGGGACAAGGAAGGCTCCTCCCAGAAAGCTCGCCGTGAGGAGGACGCTTGCAGCAGACCACTCCCGGAGGAAATGAGCCCACGCCGGGCCACCCCGATGGACGAGGGAGAGCATGAGAGCAACAAGTATCCCCACGAAAAGGTATTTCAACCCGTTCTTGATTTCCACGGGCACGAGGACAAGCCTCTCCCTGAGAGAGAAACTGACCCTCCGCTTTTCCTGCGGGCAGGCGAATCCGGATTCCACGAAATCCCTCAGGTCCCTCGCCCGGACAGGACCGAAAAGGGCTTTCCTCCCCGTCAGGCGCCTCAACTCGGGAAGCGAGAGGGAAGGGGCGGAGAGCTGGGGGAGGATGAGCTGACCCCGCGGCGCCACTTCGTCCAGACCCACCGACTCGACCGCGCGGGCCACGTCTCCCGCCGAGAACCTCCCTTCGCCCGCAGCGCACCAGACGTTGATTCCCGCCGTGTCGATGACGAGGACCCAGGCATCCATCCCCTCGAGGCACCGGCGCACCTCGTCGACGGTGAGTTTGTAGTTCGCCGTCACGACGACGGGGCTCTCATCCCCGGGGGTCCCCACCGCGTAGAGGCCCGGCTCAAAGCGGTAATCCATCCTCCCGATTCCGCACCGGACGAGGAAGTGCTCGAGAAGGTCGCTCCCGGTAAGCTTCGTGGAGAGGCGGGGGACGGTCCTCCCCTTCTGCGTGTGGAAGCCGGAAAACGCTCTCTCTGTCAGGCGGGGCAGGACCATTTTTTATAAAAATATCACAAACAACGCGGGTCTCACGGGCAAACGGGGGAAGAGCGCGGGAATGGGGAGTCCGGACCGGCAACTGCGGTACCTGATGCGCTGTTTAAGACGACGCGGTCCGATGTTTTCCAACCGGATGATACACCCATCCCCCCGG
>RFHC01000065.1 GCA_003696505.1 Deltaproteobacteria bacterium | reverse complement strand
CTTACAGGTTCGAGAAGGGGGCGGGATGCGATGCCTGCGGAAACACGGGGTTCCGGGGGCGCGTGGGCGTTTTCGAGATTCTCCGGATTTCCCCCGAGATTTCCCGGATGATTATGGAGAGGGAACCGAGCCACAAAATCGTGGATCAGGCGAAGAGAGAGGGCTTCCGCACCATGAAGGAGGACGGCCTCGCCAAGGTGAGAGCGGGTCTCACCACGGTCGAGGAGGTCCTGAGGACCGTCGCGTGAGGTGGGTCGTGCCCCGGTTTGCGTACGTTGCCATAGATGATGCGGGCAGGCGGGTAAAGGGGACGCTCATCTCCCCCTCGGAAGAAGTCCTGAAAAAATCTCTCTCTGAGATGGGGCTCTATCTCCTCTCCACGAGGGTCGTGAAGGAGAGGAAGCCTCTCCTCGTGGGGAAGCCGAAAATTCGGAGGAGGGACATCATAAATTTCACCATCCACCTGCGGACCCTCATCTCCGCAGGAGTCCCCCTCTCTCAGGGTTTGACCGACCTGGTGGAGCAGACGGAAAATCGCCATCTCAAAGAGGTCCTGGAGGACGTGCAGAGGAACATTCAGGCCGGCGCATCATTTTCCGACGCTCTCGGACTCCACGCGGACGTCTTCTCGGACACTTACGTCAACATCGTCCGGGCGGGAGAGGCAACGGGCCGTCTCGACCAGGTCCTGGGAGACCTGGTGCGCTTTCTCGAGTGGAATGAAGAGCTGGCGTCGCAGATTCGGCACGCCACGATATATCCTTCCATCGTTCTGACGGCGGTGGTGGGGCTGACGATTCTCCTCTTCACCTTCGTCTTCCCCCGCTTCATCGTTATTTTCGAGGCGGCGAAGGTGGACCTGCCCCTTCCCACGAAAATCGTCATCTGGGTGAGCACCTTTTTCAAGGAGAACATCCTCACCATCCTGGTGGCTCTCCTCTTTTCGTGGGCGGCGTTTTTCCTTTACGGGAGGACGGAGAGGGGGAGGCTCGTCATCGACCGGACGAAACTGAGGCTCCCCGTCGTGGGGGACCTGATGAGGAAGATTGAGGCGAGCAGGTTCTGTCACTACCTGGGTCTCCTCCTCCGGTCGGGTGTCGACACGTCACAGTCCCTCTGGGTCGTGGAGAGAGTCATAAAGAACAGGTTCGTCTCCTCCCTCGTCCACCAGACCCGGGAGGAGGTGACGGCGGGAGGAACCCTCTCCGATTCCCTGAGGAAGGCAGGAGTCTTCCCTCCTGTCGTCATCAGGATGGTGGCGGCAGGAGAATCTTCGGGAAGCCTCGACGAAACGCTGGAGAAGGTCTCGGAGTACTTCGACAGGGAGGTCCCCCTTGCCGTGAGGAGGACTTTCGCCATCCTCGAGCCGCTGGTCATTCTCTTCCTCGCCGTCGTCGTCCTCGGCGCGGCCCTTTCCATGTTCCTCGCCCTCTACAAAATGGTGGGTGCGCTCTCGGTGGGGAGGTGAGTGATGAGGGAGAAGAGGCGAGGGTTCACGCTCCTTGAGGTGGTTATCATCGTGGCGATAATCTCGATTATCGCCTCGGTGGCCGTCCCCTACGCGTACAAGATGATCAACCAGCAGAGGCGCTCCTCCACGATGGAGGAGATGGAAGCGCTCTACACGGCCCTCTACGGAGACCCGTCGCGGGGGACCGGAGGGTACGTGGGAGATATGGGAATTCTCCCGCCGGGAAACGACCTCCGCGCCCTCACGCAGAGGCGCTACGACGGAGTCACCCAGCCGGCGGGGACGACGGATACCTACGGCGTCCGGTACGGCTGGTTTGGTCCATACATCAACTCGGGGTTCGACCAGGATTCTTTCCGGAAGGACGAGTGGGGGGTGTTTTACCGCTTCGGGGACCCCGGCCAGGGTCAGATACGGAGCGCCGGAGAAGACGGGCTCTTCGGGACCCAGGACGATATCATCTACCCTCCTCAGCCCGTGACGATAACGGGGAGCCTTCTCGTGAACGTCTACGCCTGGGACGGGTCCCGGTACGTGCAGAATCCGACGACCACAGCCTATCCGGCGATGTCGCTGACAGTGTCGGTCTACTACTCCAGCGGAGGAGTGAGGAACGCCGTCTCCCTCGGGTCGCCTGCAGACCCTCCCTACACCTTTCTCAATCTCCATCAGGGACAGCACGCTGTGGTCGGGTCCTGCGACCTGGACGGCGCCGGACCTCTCCCCGCCTCGACGGGAGTCCTCGTGACTTTCGTGAAGGGAGAGAACAGTCAAACAATCTGTGACCTTTATCTGAGGTAGATATGCCTTTCGAAGCGCGCGGAAAGATGCTGGCTCTCGAGATTTCAGGGAGGATGATTAAGGGGATAGAGTATGTCCCCGGCACCTCTCCGCTCAAGGTGACGAATTTCTTCTCCACGGACCGTCCCTCGGGAGAGCCGAAGGAAGTGGCGCGCTTCCTCAGGGAGTTTCTCCAGAGCGAGGGTATCGTTGCGAAGAAGGCGCGTGTGGTTTTCACCGGAGCCGCCTGTGAGCACCGGGTAATGGTTCTCCCGAAAGCATCGCGAGAGGAAAGGGAGGCGCTCGTCCTGAGAAAACTGGAGGAGGAGACCCGCGTCCCCCTCTCGGAGATAGCGGCCTCCCACGCCGTTCTCGGCGTGACATCGGAGCGGGGTGTGGAGAAACAGGAAGTCCTCGTCGTTTCTACCCCCCTGTTCGAGGTGAAGAGGCTCGTCTTCACCCTTATCGAGGCGGGGATAACGCCCGTCCAGGTAGTTTCCTTTCCGGTGGCGGTTTCCTTTCTCCATCCCCCGGAGGAGAAAGACGATTTTCTCGCCTTTGTTTCCCTGACGCGGGAGAAAAGCCACGTGGTCATCTCCTACGACGGAGCCCCCCGGTTTTCCCGGGAAATTTTCATCGACATCGTTCGGGAGCCTTCTGCCGGCGGATTGGAGGATTACGGTGTCGTCGGTGAGGTGGAAGAGGGGGAGGTGAACATCGTCGACGACCGGGTTGCCACGGAACTTACCCGCTCTTTCCTCTACTTCAAACAGATTTCCCGGGGGGCATCTGTCAAGAAGGTCTGTATCCTGGGAGAGTACGCCCCTTCTTCTCTCATGGAGAGGGTGAACTCCCGACTCGTGGTGGAGACGGTCAGGGCAGACTCGCTCATGAAAGGGGGATACGACCTCATCGAGAGGGCAGGGGAAAAGGCCGCCTCTTTCGACGCCCTTCCCTTCCTCCACCTCATCGCTCTTTCCCGTCGGGAGGTGACGAGGGATTCGGTCAACCTCCTCCCTCCGGAGTACCTGGAGAGGAGGCAGAAGGTCCTGGATACTGCCGTCGCAACGCTGGTCGTTGCGGTTTTCCTCGCCGTCAACGTCGTTCTCCTGGGGGGCATTTTCACCGCCCGGAGCCACTACAGGGGCGTCATCGAGGAAGTGGAATCGCAGCTTCCCCACCTTTACCAGCAGAGGGAGTACGCCTCCCGATTGAAGAATCTCAGGGAGATGGCGAGGGAATCGGAGAAGATTCTCGGCGACCTGAAGCAGTCGTTCGTCCACTGGGAGGAGTTTCTCGGGCTTCTCGCTGCTTCCGTCCCCCGTGAGGTGACCTTCGACGAGATGAGGGTGGAAGACGCGAAAGGCTATTTCACTGTGACGGTGAAGGGGTTCGCCATCGGGAGGTCTCCGGAAGCGGCACAGTCCGCCGTGAACAGGTTTGTGGAAAAGGTGAAGTCGATTCCCTTCGTCGCGGAGGCGAGCTACCGGCCGGAAAAGATTTACCCGTCTGAGAGGTACCGGCGGAGGTACGAAGAGGTTTTCACCCTGAATCTCTCCCTCGTGAGGGAGGTGACTCCGTGAGAGATCCCATCGAAGCGCGGAGAAAAAGGAGAATTGCCGTCGCTCTCTTCGTCGGCTCCCTCGTCCTGGTTTCCCTCCTCCTCTACATCTTTGTTTACCGTCCCCTCCTGAGAGACCTGGCTCGTCTGAAGGAGACTGCAGCGCAGAAGCAGCGCCTCCTGGACGAGGAACTGCAGGCCCAGTCGATTGCCCTTCGGACGAAGGAGTCTGAGGTTCAGCGGTGGAGGGAAAGGGTGGAGGAGCTTCAGAAGCGGCTCCCCAACACGGAAGACTTCGAAAACCTCCTCAGCGAGGTGACGGCGCTCGCAGTGAGGACGGGCCTTTCAGAGTTTTCCCTGACGGTGAAAAGTGCCGATGAGAAGAAAAGGGAGTCTGCCCGGTCCACCGCGGCCGCTTCTTACGCGTATGCGGGGACAGGGGAAAAGGAGGAGAGGGAGGAGAAGGCGGAGGAAGGACTTCCCGTGAAGGCGGTGGTCCTGGAAATCGTCTTCTCCTCGGGATACAGGAACTTCGCCCGCTTCCTCCGGGGACTGGGAGAGATAACGAGGGCTACCCGCGTCGATTCCGTCACCGTGGGGAGGTCGGAGAAGAAGATGACCGTGACGATGAGGCTGAAGGCATATTACAGGGAGAGAGAACTGGAGGCGCTGCCGTGAGCAGGGGGACGATGATCCTCGTCGGGATTCTCCTCGCTGTGGGGGGAATTCTCTACCTCCTCCTCAATGCGGGAGGAGGGAGGAAGCAGGCTCCCGCTCCGGCCCCTCTGGAAGAGGCGCCCCTCACG
>RFHC01000064.1 GCA_003696505.1 Deltaproteobacteria bacterium | reverse complement strand
GTTCCACTTCTCCCGACGGCTTCCGGAGGCAGAGGAGGGTGAGGAGCCCGAGGAGGAAACCCGTTGTCATGCTCGCCGAATCTCCGGGGAAGATTCGCGCAGGGGGAGAGTTTTCCGGGATGAGAGAGAAAAGAGAGGCTCCGAGGATTGCGGCAACGGCGGCGGCCTCGGTGTTTCCCAGGAGGAAACCGGCGAAGGAGATGAAAAGGGCCGCTGACCCTGAGACGGTGGAGAAGAGACCGTCCATCCCGTCGAGGAGGTTGTAGGCGTTTGTCAGGCCGCTGAGCCAGAAAACCGTCAGGATGGATGCGAGGAAGGGCGGGAGCGAGAGAGCCCCGTCGTAGGGAATCGCGACGCCCGAAAAACCCGCACCCCCGAGGACTGCCGCGAGGGAAGAGACGAACTGGACGAGGAACTTGTGCCGTGCTCTCAGCCCCCAGCGGTCATCTGCGAGCCCGGCCGCATAGATGAGAAGGACGCTTCCGCCGACGAGGGGAAAGTTCAGGGAGGAGAGGCAGGGTTTCCCCGTCACCGCCTGCCGGAGGAGGCAGACGGTAATGACGACGGGAATGACGACGAGACCTCCTGCCCTCGGAATGGGGGAAGCGTGAATTTTCCTTTCCGAGGGGTAGTCCAGAAGCCTGAGTTTATGGGCTATCGCCTTCGCAGGTCCGACGAGAAGGAGCGTCACCGCCGATGCTGCGAAAACGAAGAGAAAGTCCATCCCCTCCTCCACCTGACTCGCTCTTCACGGAAAGAGTCGGAAGAAACCTTGAATTTGAAAAATATCACAAGTTATAAAATATTTAAAGTTCTCGTTGATAATCATCCTCAAAACGGATGATATCGTCCTCCTCCACGTATTCTCCGTTCTGGACCTCGATGATGAGGAGGGGAACTTTCCCCGGATTCTCCAGCCTGTGTTTCGTCGATTTCGGGATGAAAGTGCTCTCACCTTCGTGGACGAAGTAGGTCTCCTCCCCCCGGGTTACCCTGGCCGTCCCGCCGATGACGACCCAGTGCTCTGAGCGGTGGTAGTGCATCTGCAGGGAAAGGCGGTGTCCGGGTTTCACTTCAATCTTTTTTATCTTGAAACCGGGCCCGGAGAGGAGGATGGTGTAACTTCCCCACGGTCGGACCGTTTTCCTGTGCTCTAGCCCTTCGGGCACTCCTTCTTCTCTGAGCTTCTCCGCGACTTTCCGAACGTCCTGCGCCTTCTCCTTCGGCACGACGAGCGTCGCGTCTCCCGTTGAGACGACGATCATCTCCTTCAGTCCCACTCCCGCCAGGAGGGAGTCTCCCCCGTAGAAAATCGAGTTTTCGCACTCCAGAGGGAGTGCCTTCCCGACCACGACGTTTCCACGCTCGTCCTTTTCGAAGAGCTCGTCCAGGGAGGACCAGGACCCCACGTCCGACCAGAAGAACGAGCCGGGGACAACGGCAACAGACGTCGCCTTCTCCATGATGGCGTAGTCCACGGATATGGAGGGGAGTGAGTGGAAGCGCTCGGCAAACAGGTCCTTATCCCCCTCTCCCACCGCATCGGCAAGTTCGGGAAAGTGCTTTTCCACCTCTTCCAGGAATCGGGAGGCCTTCCAGACGAACATTCCGCTGTTCCAGTAGTATCCCCCTTCCGCGAGGTACGTTTCGGCTTTCTCCCTGTCGGGTTTCTCCACGAACCGCTCGACAAGGAAGAAGCCGTCCCCGGCCGGGGCTCCTCTCTTGATGTACCCGTATCCTGTCTCGGGGCGGGAGGGCTCGATTCCGATGGTGACGAGGAAGCCCTCTTCCGAGGCCTTTATCGCTTTCCCCATCGATTCAACGAATTTTTCTTCTTCCCTTATCAGATGGTCCGAAGGGAGGACCACCATGATTCCGTCTCCGCTCTCCTTCACGATTCTGTCTGCCGCCAGGGCGATGGCGGGAGCCGTGTTTTTCGGCGCAGGCTCGACGACGAATTCCAGCGGAAAGGAAAACCCGGTGAGTTCAAACCGGATCTTCTCGGAAAGTTCCTTTCCCGCTACGACGTATATCTTCTCTGCCCCGGGAATGGAGGCGGCCCTTTTCGCCGTCATCTGAATGAAACTATCGTCACCCGTCAGTTTCATCAGCTGTTTCGGCCATGCCTGGCGTGAGAGGGGCCAGAATCTCGTTCCCGACCCGCCGGCGAGGATGACCGGGTATACCTTTCCCTCCTTCACAACCACTGTCCCCCTTTGCGGTTTTTCGTGAATCAGTGTATAAAATTTGAACCCTCAGGGTAAAGGAATTGTTCTTATTTCCCCTTTCCCTTCCCCTGATATAATCGTCCTGAGCCTGCACGGGAGGTGTGTCGTGACGAAACGAGCGCTGATTACGGGAATTACGGGACAGGACGGGTCATACCTTGCGGAGTTTCTCCTCTCGAAGGGATACGAGGTTCACGGAATCATCAGGAGAGCCAGCACCTTCAACACGAGCCGCATCGAGTCGATATACGTGGACCCCCACACTCCGGGGGCGCGCCTCTTCCTCCACTACGGCGACCTGGGCGATTCGGGCCAGCTGGACAACCTCATATACAACATCCAGCCCGACGAGATATACCACCTGGGGGCACAGAGCCACGTCCGGGTCAGTTTTGACATTCCCGAGTACACGGGAAACATCACGGGCCTGGGCACGACCCGGATTCTCGAAGCGATAAGGCGGAGCGGTATCAGGACGAAGTTCTATCAGGCGTCCTCGTCGGAGATGTTCGGCGCGGCGCCTCCCCCTCAAAACGAAAAGACCCCTTTCTACCCGAGGAGTCCCTACGCAGCCGCGAAGGTTTACGCCTTCTGGATGACGGTGAACTACCGGGAGGCGTACAACCTCTTCGCAGCCAACGGAATCCTCTTCAACCACGAGTCCCCGAGGAGGGGAGAGACCTTCGTGACGAGGAAGATTACCCGCGCCATCGCCCACATTAAACTGGGGAAGCAGGAAAAGCTCTACCTGGGGAATCTCGACGCGAAGAGGGACTGGGGTTTCGCTCCTGAATACGTGGAATGCATGTGGCGGATCCTCCAGCACGACGTGCCTGAGGATTTCGTCGTCGGCACGGGAGAGACCCACTCGGTGCGGGAGTTCCTCGAGGAAGCGTTCTCCTACGCGGGCATGGATTACAACGATTACGTGGAAATCGACCCGAAGTACTTCCGTCCGACGGAGGTGGACTGCCTCCTGGCAGACGCTTCCAAAGCGAGGAAGCTTCTCGGGTGGGAACCGCGGGTCACCTTCAGAGAACTGGTGAAAATAATGGTCGATTTCGACCTGAAACTCCACGGGATAGAGCCTCCCGGTGAGGGATTGAGGATTTTGAAAGAAAAGGGTTTCCAGTGGACGACAAACGAGGTGTCCGTCGAGAGCCGGATGGAGTGACAGAGAGAGCCATCCCCCCGGAGGATTGAGGAGGCGCTGGATGGAAAGAGATGCCCGGATTTACGTGGCAGGCCACAGGGGCATGGTCGGGTCGGCCCTCTGCCGGGCTCTGGCCTCAAAGGGTTTTACGAACATCATCACCAGGACCTCTTCCGAGTGCGACCTGCGCGACAGGTCACGCGTTGATGAATTCTTCGAAAAGGAGCGCCCCGAGTACGTCTTCCTCGCCGCGGCCCGGGTGGGGGGAATTCTGGCGAACTCCACATACCCTGCTCAGTTCATTTACGACAACCTGGCAATCGAGCTCAACGTCATCGACGCGGCTCACAAGTATGGGGTGAAAAAGCTTCTCTTCCTCGGGTCTTCCTGCATCTACCCGAGGGAGTGCCCCCAGCCGATGAAGGAGGAGTATCTCCTCTCCGGATACCTGGAAAAAACGAACGAACCCTATGCCGTTGCGAAGATTGCGGGGATAAAGCTCTGCGAGTCCTACCGCCGCCAGTACGGGTGCAACTTCATCTCTGCCATGCCCACCAATCTGTACGGGCCGGGAGACAACTTCGACCTCCACGATTCCCACGTCATTCCCGCCCTCATGAGAAAGTTTCACGAGGCGAAACTGAAGGGGGAGGGGGAGGTCGTTGTCTGGGGAACCGGGAAACCGCGGAGGGAGTTTCTCCACGTAGACGACCTGGCGGAAGCCCTCATCTTCCTCATGGAAAATTACGACGGCGAACTTTTCCTCAACGTGGGGACGGGAGAGGACGTGACGATAGCCGACCTGGTGGAGTTAATGAAAGAGGTGGTGGGGTACGAGGGAGAGGTCAGGTACGACTCGTCGAAACCCGACGGGACGCCGCGCAAACTCCTCGACGTGTCACGCATCCGGAGTCTCGGATGGCGTCACAAAAAGAGCCTCCGGGAGGGACTCAGAGAGACGTATCGGTGGTTTTCGGAGAATTACCCGGCCGTGAGAGGAGTCCAGGGCGTTTGACTATTCGTATATAAAATAATAATATTTACTGACTGAGCCTGAACGAATCGCGCTGGGGGTGATCATGGAGAGGGGATTCTCTTTCTATCTGAGGGGAATTTTCATTGCTGTGGCGATTCTTCTCCTCTTTCCCTATCCCGGAAGGACGGAGAGCTACAACATCGAGTCAAAAACCTACCTCCTCTACTTCGAGAGGGACCTTCCCGGGGAGACGGCGAAATTTCTCCCCCTTTACGAGTATCTCTCCGGAAATGTCGAAGGGATAACGGCCGACGGCCTCTCCTTCCACTTCAACGGCTGGGGGAGGTTCGACCTGGGAGACGACTCCGGTGAGGACGAGAGAGGGGGAGACCTTTCCAGTGCCTACTTCCGGTATCTCCACCCGGAGGGCAACGGTGAGGTGAAGGCGGGAAGATTCCTCCTGACAGAGGGTATCGCGGCCTCCCGGGTCGACGGCATTTTCCTCAAGGGGAGGACGCCTCTCGGTGTGGGCGTCTCACTTTACGGGGGGCTTCCCGTTGAAGGAGCCATTTCCGGCGCGGAGACGGGAGATTTCCTCGGAGGGGGGAGAATCTTTTACGAGGTAAACGGTCTTCTCGAGGCGGGCGTGAGTTACCTCTGGGAGGACGGAAATTTCCGCGATGGGGACAGGTCCGACCTCGGGGTTGACATCTGGCTCAGACCTTACACTCTCCTGGAGTTTTCGGGACAGGCGGGTTACAGTTTCGCCACAAGCTCGCTCGCCTTTCAGGATTACCTGATTCGACTCTTCCCCGCTCAGGGAATTCAGGTGGGTTTGACGTACGAACAGTACAAATACAAAGGGTTTTTCCAGCCCGCGCTGAACCCTGCTTTTGCTTCCCCCGCCCTCGACCTGGACGACCAGGTGCAGGTGGCCGGAGTCTTCGCGACGGGGACCTTCTCGGAAAGCCTCTCGTTGACGGCGTCCCTGGAAGTGGTTTCTCACGAATCGGGGAAAGAGGGAGATGCAAACAGGTATTCCCTCTCTGGAGAATACAGGTTTGAAGAGGGGGAGTCGTTCGTTGGCGGAAGTGTCGCTTTTGTCGATGCCGACGAGGGGGAAAACGAGTATTCCGAGGTGAGGGGATACGGTACCCTCACCTATCGCGGAGTGAGGATGACCTTTGATGGGCTCTATCAGCGCCTCAAGGAAGCAATCTACGGCGAGAAGAAGTCGTACCAGTTGACGGGTGGGGCGAATTACGAGATTCGGGAAAACCTCGCGGTGAGGGGCGAAG
>RFHC01000063.1 GCA_003696505.1 Deltaproteobacteria bacterium | reverse complement strand
GGGAAAACCTACCGTCAGGAGAGAGCGCAGCGCCTGACGAGGGGGGCATCCTCTCCTCTGTCCTGAGAAATCTGCCCGTCGTCATATACCGGGGGTACAGGGACTGGTCCATCCGCTTCGTCGGTGAGAACAACAGGGTGTTGACCGGTTACGATTCGCGCGACTTCCTCGAGGGGAAGGTCCGGTGGACATGCATCGTCCATCCAGGGGACAGGGGAAAAATCCGGGATGCCAACCGGGAGGCAGTGGCGAAGAAAAAGGAACTCGTTGCAATTCGCTACCGGATTACTCACCGGGACGGTTCTATCCGGTGGGTCGAGGATAGGAGGAAAGTGACCCTTGACGGTGGGGGACGCTTCCTTCACGTTGATGGTGTCCTCACGGATATCACGGAGATAATACATCTGGAAAAGCAGGTTCGAGCACGGGAAGAGGCCCTGAGGGAGTCGGAGGAGCGCTACCGGAGCCTCGTGGAAGAGTCGCTCGTCGGCGTTTACCTGATCGAGGACGGGTTGTTCCGCTTCGTCAACCGACGCTTCTGCGAAATATTCGGGTACGATTTCGACGAAATCGTGGGGAGACTCGGCCCGCTGGACCTTACCCATCCCGACGACAGGGACCTGGTGAGGGAGAACATCGCGAAGAGACTGAGGGGTGAGGTTCGGTCCATCGAGTACGAGTTCACCTGCGTGAAGAAGGACGGAACCGCTTTCCCCGTCCGCGTTATGGGGAACCGGTGCGACGTGAGGGGGAGGCCGGCGATAATCGGGACGCTCATCGACCTGACGCGGGAGAGGGAGCTGGAACGGCAGTTTCTCCAGGCCCAGAAAATGGACGCAATCGGCAAGCTGGCTGGAGGGATTGCCCACGACATGAACAACTACCTCTCGGCAGTGACGGGGTACGGTGAGTTGTTGAAGATGATCTGCCCCCGGGAGTGCCGGAATTCTGAGAAAATCATGAAAAACGTTGAGGGGATTCTTTCTGTATCGGAAAAAGCGGCCCGCCTCATCAGCCAGATTCTCGCTTTTTCCCGCCGGCAGGTTGCCCGTCCCCGCGTCATCGACGTGAACGAGACGATACAGGAGATGGAAGGGATGCTCAGGAGACTCATCGGGGAGGACATCTCCTTTTCCGTTTCTCTGTACGGGGAACCCATCCCTGTGAAAATGGACCCGGCTCAGCTGGAGCAGGTCTTCGTCAATCTCGTCGTCAACGCCAGGGACGCCATGCCCGAGGGGGGAACGATTTTCATAGAGACGGAAACCCGCTTCGTTGACAAGCAGTCGAGGGGGAAGAGGACCCTCATGCCCGAAGGAGATTACGCCGTCATCTCCGTGACCGATACGGGTGTGGGCATCCCGAAAGAGATTCAGGGAAAGATTTTCGACCCCTTCTTCACGACGAAACCGAAGGGGAAAGGGACCGGTCTCGGGCTTTCCACCGTCTACGGAATCGTAAAGCAGAACAACGGCTTTATCTGGGTTTACAGCGAACCGGGAGAGGGGACGACATTCCGCATCTACCTCCCCCTCGTGAGAGAGGGCGATGAGGTGAGCGGGGGGAAAGAGGGGGATTCCCCTCTCCTGGAAAAGGGGGAGGGGACAATCCTCCTCGTCGAGGACAACGAGGAGATTCGGCTTCTGACGAGGGACCTGTTGGTTACCCTGGGATACACGGTGGAGACGGCCTCGTCGGGCGAGGAGGCGTTGAAGATTCTCGAGGGGAAAAAGGACGTGGACCTTCTCATCACAGATTTCATCCTCCCCGGCATGAGGGGGTATCATCTGGCGGAGCGGGCAAAGAAACTCGTAAGCTCCCTCAAAGTCCTTTATATCTCAGGGTACACGGACGATTACGTGGCCTCCCGGGGGCTTCTCCCCGAGGGGGTGAAGTTCCTCTCGAAACCGTTCACCCTTTCCCAGCTTTCGAAGGCCGTCAGGGAGGCGATGGGGAAGGAAAATTCCTGATGGGCAACCCCTGTCCCCCGGAATCACGGAGCAACTGAGCCACCGAATCTCCGAGCGCGCAGGTCCTCCAGGTATTCTTCGCTATCGTGACGTAAAGCGAAAAAGGGGCGGACAGAGGCGGGTCGGTTTTTCGCGAACGGGAGAGTTCCGGGAAATGCGAGGCAGTGCGGAATGCAGGGAGGGGGTTGATAGGCCGGTGACTGCGCGGCTTACTCGACGCGTCAATTTCTTCCCTTCCAAATAATCAGCTTTAAAAAAAAGAAATCTCCCATTTGATGAAGTTTTTTCTTGAATACGACGAAAATATGTTTAATAGTTTATCCATGTGTCCCATTTTAACTATACGGGATTATCAAAAAGCCCGGTCGCTCGTCTCTCTGACTCGTCTCCCGGCAAAAATCGAGAAAGGAGGAAGGAATGAAAGGATTTAGCGGGAAAAGAGCAATCGCGGTAGCTCTCCTTTTGTCTGCTTTTCTCTTCGCCGTCTCCTGCGGAGGAGGGGGAGGAGGTAATGGTCAATCACAGGGGACGGTCACCGTCTCCGGTGGGACAAACCAGTGAGGGGGGGAATCATGGAAAGACGAAATCTCATACTGACAGGACTCGCCGTTGCCCTCCTGGTGCTTTTTGCCGGCGTAATGAACTCCCCACACCTGGAAGCGGAAGACCCCACGGGACTGGAAGTGACGATATACTCTGCGGCGCTCATGACGGATTCCTCGGGCATGCCCGTAGAGATATTCAGTGACTCCGGGGGAATTCTTTCCGACCTGGTGGCAAACCCGGGAGATGTTTTCGGCCAGGGACAGGTGCCGGCCGGGACCTACAGGAGGTTGAAGCTCGTCATGAAAAATCAGTTTTCTTACTCCGGGCCAGACCCGTGCGGATCCGGTTCTCCCGTCACACAGACCCTGCTCGTCGACGATTCGCTCCCACCTGACGCCCAGGTGGAAATCTATTTCGCCACTGCCGACGATGGCGGGGGAACGGGGTGGACGAATGACGGTTCGTCGTCGTCTCCTTTTCTCCTTCAGTCCCCCGTGGTCGTGGAAGCGAATGCCAACACGGTCGTGAAGATGATTTTCAACACGGCTGACACCCTGAGGTGCGTCAATAACAGCGCAGAACTCCTCCCTCCTACAGTCAGTCTCGTCGATTATGTGGAAGAACCTGGTGCCTGTACCCTTTCGGGAGAATACTGGTTCGTCCACTTCAATTTGAGTTCAGACCCCTATGACGATACCGGAAATCTCATCCAGAACCCGACACTTGACGACATGTTCCGGAATTCGATGGCAATATCGGGATGGGGAGTGGCAACGTTCGACGGAAACGGCGGAATCTCAGTGGACCAGACGAAAACTTTCGACCAGGGAGGAATGGCTGAGCACAGGCACAACCTGGACAGCTGGGACACGACAGATGCGATCGACGAGGGCGTCGTTGACCCGGTGAACCCTTCGGCGCAGGGACCCATGACGGGGACATACGTTCAATCGGGAAACAGGGTCTTCCTCTTCTTTACGGGCGGTGGATTCCTGGAGGGTGCCGTTTCGTCTGACTGTTCCACCTTTGTGGGAGCCCACGTCTCCGACATGAGGGAGAACGACGTGATTTACGCGGTGAAAAAACCTTCGACTGCACCCCCCTTTACCGGAAAGTACCTCGTAGCTTCTCCCCACTTTGGCCTTCGGTATGACGAGACGCAGCCGAACCCGTATCCGTCGGCAGGAGTGACTCTGCAGGGAAGCAGTCTGCTGGTTATCGACGCTGACGCTCAGGGCCAGACCCCGAGCACGGTGGAGTGGCGCTCTGTTACCGATTTCTCCCCGGTTTACATCAATTCCGTGCTCCAGAACTGGAGTACATATGGCTCCTTCGAGCACGTATCCAGCGACAGCACGCCGGTCGGCAATTTCGTCACGGTCCAGAATGATGGTCTCCTTGACGTGGCCACTGACCCCTCGTTCTTCGGAGCCCTCAACTCCCGGGGGAACGGTATCACGGGGGGTCAGAAAACGGAGAAGGACCCCGATAACTCCGGGAACCACAATGTGGTAACCGGTTTCATTCTCAACGTCGATGAGAATCCCTCCCTCGGGGATATCGAGGGGAGATGGTTCCTCTCTCTCGTCAACACAGAGGTTTCTGATACCGACGGGACCTGGGGAAACGGGAACGAGACCCTCGATTTCGGAGTGACCTACGGTGATGTGACCATCACGTCCTGCGGGTCTGCGACGTGTGATGTCTCGTGGTCTTTCATACATAAAGATTCGTTTTCCGGTCTGGTCGATTTTGATACAGGGAACGGAACGATTGAGCTCGTTACGGAGTGTTACGGAGAAGATCTTCCCCTGAGCGATGCGACCTGCTCCGGGGGCATCGCGATTCCCGTGTATAAAATCTACTCGCCAGCCGACGGCGCCTACGTGGCCAGAATCGCTATCGATGAGACGGGTGATGTCGGTTTGGTGTGGACCCCGATAGACACGGACGATATTCCTCAGAATTCCGATTCTTCCTGCAGCGGCGGTTCAGGAAATTGTTACCCGGGGTCCACGGACTCGACGATGGGAGTGGCTGTCAGATTGCAGTGATATGAAGAGTCGTCATGTTCGGAGTGCGGATACCGGAGCCTGCTGTTCGGGGCCAGATTCCGCATCCCGCATCCGCACTCCGAATTAAACACTTTTTCCGGGAGAAGATGGTCGGGGCGGCCGGATTTGAACCGGCGACCCCTTGCTCCCAAGGCAAGTGCGCTGCCAGGCTGCGCCACGCCCCGACCGCTTTTGAAATTATACCGGTCAGGAGGCGGTGACGGGAAGAGGTTTCCTCTCTCGACTCGCGCCGGGGTAAAAGACAGGGTGGGGCGGGTGAGGGCTATTCCTTCCTCAGCGCTTTCTCGCCCTCTGCGAGGGCTTTCTCCGCCCCATCCAGATTGTGGACCGGATTGGCAGCGAGTATGGAGGAAACGAGTTTTCTCGTTTCTTCCAGCAGAGCCTTCTCGTCGGGGTTTTCCCTCTTTTCCGTGACGAGGAGGAGTTCCTCCAGGAGTTTTTCCCCGCGCTTTCTCACCTCTGCGGATGCGTCAAGCCATTCCTCCAGAGTTTCCCCGTAGGATTCGTCGTGACATTCGATGCACCTTTCTCTTATTTTTCGCGTGTCGGCGGAGATGTGGCTTCCCTCTCCGTGACAGTCCGTGCAGTTGACTTCCGCCTCGAACATCTCCGACGGGGGGAGGTTTCCATCGCTCTTCCCCGCGTAAAGGGCCGATGTCTTCACGTGGCAGGTGGCGCACTCGAGCTCTGCTTCCCCGCCGTGGTGGCAGCCTGTGCATTCCCCGGGTCGGAACTTCTCGACCCGGTGTTTTTCCGGCGTATGGCACCGGGTGCAGGGAAGGCCCAGGTCTTCCCGGTGGGTGGAGTGGGGAAATGCCGTCCCGAGGGATTCAACTTCCACATCTCCGGGTATTCCCAGGTCGCCGTGGCAGAGGGAGATGCAGGTCTTCTCGGGAGAGGAGAGGAAGTCGGGGAGGGGGAGAGGCTTCTCCCCCAGATAACCTGCGGCGATGCTGTACTGAGTGTAGGCAGTCCTGGCTATCTCCCAGGCGAAGGTGATGTTGTGGGCAGGGACTCCCCTTTCCAGGAGCTCTGCGTTGGCGGATATGTCCTCCAGCAGGGAGACAGCGTCCTTTATTCCCTTCTCCTTCGCCTTCGCGAGGAGGACCCGCCCTCTGGCTCTCACCTTCTTCGTTTCTTTGATAATTCTCTCCCCCCATGTCATCCACGTGTTCAGCATCTTTCCGTACTCCGTGGAGTGGCACTCCACGCAGGTCTGCCTGAGAGCGGAAATCTGCCTTTCCCCCTTCGTTTCTCCCCGGACAGCACCTTTGTGACAGCCGTCACAGGCGACCTGGGCGACGAACATGAGGGAAGGGGATGGGGGAATTCCCCGGGCACCTGTCCCCATATAGATTTCCTCCTTTTCCTCGTGGAGAGACCCGTGGCAGGACGTGCAGTTCCCTCCGAACATCTTCGCCATTTCGACGATTTCGTGGCGTATCTCCTCGTGGCAGGAGAGGCAGGGAAGGTGCTGGCCGGTGACGTGGATTTTGTGGAGCGAGATGCGGTCGAGTTTCTCCCTCTTCCTCTCCACGTGGCAGGAATAGCAACGGTCCTTCTCAACTTTTCCCGTTCCTTCGGCAACCCGGAGGTGGCAGTTGTGGCACTCGAGCCCTCTCTTCAGGTAAGGGGCGTGATTGAATCGGAAGCCCACGTGCGTTTCCACCTCTCCCGGGTTTCTGTGACAGGAAGTGCATCCCCCCACGGCCTGTCCCGGGCCCGTTCCCTTGAAGTGGCAGAGAAAGCAGACACGGGAGTCCACGGTCATGTGCTCCCCCTGGACAACCTGGTAGTGGCAGGAGGTGCAGGTGAGTTTCTCCCCCCGCTTGAGTTTTTCCATGTGTTCCTTGTGGTCGAAGACCACCTCCTCTGCGAAGGGGACTTCAGGTTTCTCCAGACGGAGGGAGTGGCATCCCTTCGAGAGGCACGAATCGTCTTTCACGACGGCGTGAGGTCTGGGGTTGTAAGTCCCCGTCAGGTACTTGACCGTCGTCACCGTGATAAAGAGAGGCTTGAAGGTGTGGCACTTGAGGCACTTCACCCCGTTGTGTGAGGAACTCTTCCACTGCTCGTAGTAAGGGTCCATGTAGTGGCAGACGGTGCACGATTTCGGGTGGTTCAGGGAGATAAAGAAGACACCGTTGTATGCGACGAAGAGGATGAGGAGGAAAATCACGATTTTCAGGATGGGCCGCCGGTATTCCCCGAGGAAGCGGAAGAAATCGGATATCATCTCCCTCATTGTCTCCCCTCCTCTCCCGCCTCTTTTCGGCGGGCCCTTTCAGCCATGATGCGCTCGTACTCCAGCGGGTGCTCCTTGAGCATCTCCTCTTTCGAGATCTTTCCGTGCCACCACAAAAGTGTCCCCGGGAACCTGTCGGGGTTGAAGTGGACGTTGTAGAAGTGCCAGATGACGATGGCAAGGGTTGCCAGGAGGGCCTCGTCCGAGTGGGCCTCGTGGGCCATGTCGACCCAGAACTTGGGGAGGAACTTCATGGCCGTTTCCTCGAACCAGAGGATGAGGCCCGACCCGATCATGATGACGCATCCCCAGTAGACGGCCCAGTAGTCGAACTTCTCGATGTAAGAGAAGCGGTCAAACTTCGGCGGGTCCTCCGTCTTCCCGACGAAGTAGCGGATGTTCTGGAAAAAATCGCGGAAGTCTTTGGGTGTGGGGATGAGCATGATGAAGTCTCTCCTCCCGTCCCTGCTCAGGAGCGTGTAGAGGAGGTGGTGGACCATGAAGTAGATGAGCATCGTTGCGCCAATCCGGTGAATGACGGTGCTGTACTTGACTCCTCCCCACAGGCTCATGAGCCAGCGGGAGAGGGCGAAGTCGGGGAACTTCAGGGGGAGTCCCGTGATGATGAGGATGATGACGGATGTGAAGAGGACCATGTGCTGGAACCGGAAGTTCCGGTTGAAACGGATGAAGTACTCCTCTTCCTCCTCCACTCTTTCTCTTTCCCTCTTCTCCTCTTCCTCCCTCTTCCGGAGGAGTCTCCTCACCTCTCTCTCCGCCTCTGCCCGCGCTCTCTCCCGCACCTTCTGCCGGATTCTCTCCAGTTCTTCGGGGGGGAGGTCTCCAGCCGTCCTGAGGAATTCGTCTTCCGCTTCTTTCACGAGGAGGTCGATCAGTTCTTTCTCTCTGGAGCTCATCTCATTCTCTCCTTTCTCCTCATCCTCCTGACCCTCCCGTACAGGTCGAGGAGGATGTGGCAGATAAGCCCGAGCATCGTCGTGATGGTGAGGTATTTGAAGAAGGAGGCCACGTAGTAGACGGCGCCTGCCTCTTTCTTCGTCGGGTCTATGTGAATCTTCCCCTCCGCGAATTTCGGCGTCGCGCCGGGGTGGCACTTCCCGCAGGTTTTCGGGATGTTCTCAGGATTGACGGAAGAGAGGGGGTCTTCAGGCGGGCGAATGTCGTGTGTCCCGTGGCAGGAGGCGCAGTTTGCCACGGTCCTCGCGCCGAATTCTATGGCCACTCCGTGGAAACTCTCCCTGTACGTCTTGACGGGCTCCGCTTTGATCCCGTACTTTTCCCGAATCGCCTCCCGGGCGTGGCACTTCGAGCACTGCGTCGGCACGTGGGAGGGGTAGACCGTAGACTCCGGATTCGTCGGCTCGAGGATGTTGTGTTCGCCGTGGCAGTCGGGGCAGGAAGGAGCGTCCTCCACCCCCCGTGCGACGGCAACGCCGTGGATGCTCGTCCTGAACTCGGCGTAGATGTCGATGTGGCACTTCCCGCAGGTGCGCGCGACGTTCCTTTTGTTCACCGTCGAGAGGGGGTCTTCGGGGGGACGGACGTTGTGGGACCCGTGGCAGTCCTGGCAGAGGGGAGCATCCGGATTCCCCTCTTTCGCTTCGAGCCCGTGAATGCTCCTTTCGTACTCCAGATATGCATCCAGCTGGGGCGCTCCTTCAGGGTTCCCCTTGTAGTGACAGGTGGTACAGGAGACGCGGGAAGGCGTTCCCCTGTGGGGGAGTTCCACCACGTCGGTGTGGCAGTCGGAGCAAAACTTCTCTTTGTGGACGGATGCTCTGAGTTCTTCGAGTGAGACGTAGAGGTTCTTCGCGTATCCTCCTTTTTTGTAAAAACGGTACTCCCTCTTCCCGTGGCAGACGAGGCAGCGGGACTGTCCGACCCACTCTCCTTGAGATGTTTTCGGGGCGAGGGGAAGGAAGAGAATGAGAATGAGAGGGAAGAGGGCAGCAACTCTCCACTTCATCTGGGGAACCCCCTTTCTCCGCCGGGTGGAGGTCGTGATTCTCACCCGGTCCTGAGGAAAGTTCACTGCGGAGAACGCCTTTTTCCGGGTTCACTGCCCTATCTGTCGACTGTATACAATATACATAGCGAATTCTGGAAGAGAAGGCAAATTTTTTGTCTCTCTTCTCCCGGGGCCGGGGGAGTGTTAAAATGAAACTCCTGGAGGATTCGGGTGAACGAAGTGACCAGGAAAGTTCGTTTCCTCTGCTCCCGACGCTCCACCCTCGAACTGGAGACCCTCCTTCTCGACTTCTTCGAAAGGGAGTGGGAGGGGTTGAGTCGAGAGGAGCGAGAGGAATTTCTCCGTCTCCTGGAGATGGAGGACCGGGACCTTGAAGGGATGCTCTTCAGGGGAGACCCGGCACCTCCGGGAATACGCCCGGAAATCGTGAAGAGGATATCCCGGTTAAAATGAAACGACGTTTTATTGCTTCGCATCTTCGGTAATTCGAAATTCCTTCCGAAAAATTTCCTTCTGCTCCACATTTCTCCTTGACACTGAGTGAATGCCACAATATATTGTGTGACGTCGGTCGAGAGACCACAACATAGCCTATATCATTGAAAAACGTGGTATAATTATCCTGGAGGGGTGACGGTCATGTCAGTTGGAGGAGATTTTTTCGACAGGGAAATTGGTGAAATGAAGGGAAAAGGGAAAAACAGCGTTACGCTCTCGGCGGAGGTCCCGCTGAATCCGCCCGAGGAGTGGAAGAAAGAGATGGTCCGGAAGTACGGCCCCATGCCGGTGACGGACAACGCTCGTGTCGTCCTGGAGAAGAGGTACCTCAAGAAGGACGAGGAGGGACGCGTCCTGGAAACTCCAGAAGACATGGTGGCCCGCGTTTCCTACAACATCGCTCTGGCCGAAGCGCTCTCTTACGGGAGGAAGATGGAAGATGTCCTCTTCTGGGCGGAGAGGTTCTACGAGATGATAAATTCCCTCGAATTCATGCCCAACTCCCCCACGCTCATGAACGCGGGGAAGGAACTTCAGCAGCTCTCTGCCTGCTTCGTTCTCCCCGTGGATGACTCGATGGAGTCGATTTTCGACGCCGTGAAGTTTACGGCGCTCATTCACAAAAGCGGCGGGGGCACGGGCTTTTCCTTCTCCCGTTTGAGGCCGAAAAACGACGTCGTCCGCTCCACGAAGGGAGTGTCTTCGGGCCCCATCTCCTTCATGACCGTCTTCGATTCCGCAACGGAAACGATAAAGCAGGGAGGGACGAGGAGAGGTGCCAACATGGGCATCCTCCGGGTGGACCATCCCGACATCCTCGACTTCATCACCTGCAAGAGGGACACGAAGAAACTGAACAACTTCAACATCTCCGTCGCCCTGACAGAGGAATTCATGAAGGCTGTGGAAGAGGGGACCGATTATCCTCTGGTGAATCCACGCACGAAGGAGGTGGTGGAGTATCTCCCCGCCCGCGAGGTTTTCGATAAAATCGTCGAGTCAGCCTGGGAGAACGGGGAGCCGGGTATCATCTTCCTCGACAGGATAAACCGCGACAATCCCACGCCGGCTCTGGGGGAGATTGAGAGCACGAATCCCTGCGGTGAACAGCCGCTCCTCCCCTTCGAGTCGTGCAACCTGGGTTCCGTGAACCTTTCCCGGATGCTCACCCGCAGAGGGGAGAAGTGGGAAATCGACTACGAGAAGTTGAGAGAGAGGGTTCACCGGGCGGTCCGCTTCCTCGACAACGTCATCGACATGAACAACTATCCCCTCCCTCAGATCGAGGAAATCACGAAGAAGAACAGGAAGATCGGGCTCGGAATCATGGGCTTCGCCGACATGCTCTATCGTCTCGGCATTCCTTACGATTCGGAGGAAGCCCTCCAGCTGGCTGAAGAGGTGATGGCCTTCGTTCAGGAGGAGTCCAAGGCCGCGTCCCGGGCTCTGGCGCGGGAGAGGGGCTCCTTCCCGAACTTCGGGATTTCCATCTACGCCGCCCGGGGAGAGGAGCCGCTCCGGAACGCCACGACGACGACGATTGCCCCCACCGGGACGATCAGCATCATCGCCGGCTGTTCCAGCGGAATCGAGCCGGTCTTCGCCCTCGTCTACGAGCGCCACGTTCTGGATAACCAGACGCTGTACGAGGTCAACCCCATCTTCCTCGAATACCTGCGGGAGCACGGACTCGACAGCGAAGAACTTATTGCCCGGGTGAGCAAGGCCGGGGGAAGGATACGCGACCACGAGGAGTTTGACGACGAAGCGAAGAGGGTTTTCGTCACAGCCTACGACGTGACTCCCTACTGGCACGTGCGGATGCAGGCGGCATTCCAGAAATTTACCGACAACGCCGTCTCGAAGACGGTGAACTTCCCCCGTGAGGCAACCCGAGAGGACATAAGGGAAGCGTACCTCCTCGCCTACCGCCTCGGCTGCAAGGGCGTGACCGTTTACCGGGACGGCTCCAGAGAGGGACAGGTCCTCACGGCGGGGACCGGGAAGGAAAAGGCTGAAGGGGGGGTGAAGGAAGAGTCCGCCCAGCCCGTCAAGGTCCGTCCCAGGCCCAGGCCGGACACGCTCGTGGGCATCACGAAGGAGATGAGGACAGGGTGCGGGAAGCTCTACGTGACGATGAACCGGGACGAGCGAGGGCTCTTCGAGATATTCAACCAGATGGGCAAGGCAGGAGGTTGTGCCTCCAGCCAGTCCGAGGCAATCGGGAGGCTCGTTTCCCTGGCCCTCCGCTCGGGCGTCGACGGAAGGGCCATCGTCAAGCAGCTCAAGGGGATAAGCTGCCAGATGAACTCCTTCTCCAACGGCGGGAGAATTCTCTCCTGCGCCGACGCCGTGGCGAAGGCGATCGAGTGGTATCTCGACACCTACGAGGACGTTTTGAAAGAACTTCCGCCGGCAAAGGAGGGGGGAAACGGGGGAGAGAGGAGTCTCTCCCCGGTGGACGAAGAGATGGACCTCTCAGAGTTCACGCGCCGAAGGGGAGCCTGCCCCGAGTGCGGTTCTCAGACGGAACTCCAGGAAGGGTGCGAGAAGTGCCGCTCCTGCGGGTTCTCCGAGTGCTGAGGCAGGGGAGATGGAGATGAGATGACGGCGGGCAGCGCTCTCTTCATCACCTTCGAGGGAATAGAGGGCTCGGGCAAGACGACGCAGATACGGAGATTGAGGGAACACTTCGAAGCGCTGGGGAAACCCGTCCTGGCGACGCGAGAACCGGGGGGGACTCCCCTGGCGGACAGGGTCCGGGAGCTGATTCTCGCCAACCGGACGGAGAAGGTGAGTCCCCGGGCCGAACTCTTCCTCTACCTGGCGAGCAGGGCCCAGCACGTCCACTCCGTCATCAAGCCGGCTCTCAGGCAGGGAATCACCGTCATCTGCGACCGCTTTACTGACGCGACGCTGGCGTATCAGGGATACGGACGGGGGCTGGACCTGGCTTTTCTGGAAGGGTTGAACAGGTATGCGACGGAGGGTATCGTCCCCGACCTCACTTTTCTCCTGGACGTTCCCGCCCGGGAGGGGCTGGAAAGAGTGAGGAAGAGCAGGGGGACTCTTGACCGCCTCGAATCGGAGAGCCTTGAGTTTCACGAGAAGGTGAGGCGGGGATACCTCGAGCTCGCCGCGCGGGAACAGGAGAGAATCGTCGTCCTCGACGGGAGAATGGGGGAGGACGAAATCTTTTCCCGGATCGTGAGCGTCGTGGAGGGGAAGCTGGGGAGATAGAGGGGAGGATGAAGGAATATCCGCAATGTCTCCTCCTGGAAGGAGGACCCCCTTCTCTCAGGGAGGGAGAAGCCCTTGCCGTGGCGGCGGCGATTTTTTGCAGAGAGGCGGAACCTCCCTGCCGGGTATGTGAAGAGTGCCGTTCCGTCTTCGAACGGACCCACCCTTCCCTTTTCTTCGTCACCCCCGAAGAAGGAGAGATTCGCGTCGACGACGTGAGGAGGATAAGGGGCGAAGTCTCCCTGAAGGCTCTCACCGGAGAGAGGAGGGTGGTCATCATCCACCCGGCGGAAAAATTGAACAGAAACGCGGCGAACGCTCTCCTGAGGGTGCTGGAGGAACCCCCCGGGGGCGTCTTCTTCATTCTCACGGTCGGGAACAGGGGAAGGCTTCCCGTCACGCTTCTCTCGCGACTTCACTCCCATCGCCTGGAGGTCGGGAGAGAGCCTGCGGAGGAGGATTATCCGGTTTCCCGCCTCCTTGATGCCCTCGTCCAGCAGGACATGAGGGAGGTGGAGGCTTTCTCGAAGTTCTTCCGGGATGCAGAGAGAGAGGATGTGGACAGGCGGATTTTCCTCCTCAGGAGGTTTTTCAACGCCCTCCTGGAGCTTTCCCTCGGGTCGAAAAGGGGTATAATAGAACTCGGCGTGAGTGAAGGGAAAGCGAGACTGCTCGCCCGGTCTCCCGACCTTTTGCGGGAGATTTCCGATAGAATTCGCCCCGTTGAGGACCTGTCGGCTGGGCTTGACAGGTCTTTCATCGTCAGAGCGTCTCTCGTTTCCCTGATGAAAAGATCAGGCAGGTAGCGATGGACATCGTTCTCGTCAAACTTCCAGGGGTAGCTCGCTGCATGAGATACGACGCCACCGGGAAAGAGATTTCCCCCGGCGACTGGGTCGTCGTCGAGGGATTCCGGGGCATCCAGCTGGGCAGGGTGGTGAAGGTTTTCCGCGGGGTGACGCCGAACGGGAAGGCGCAGATTCCCCCCGTCATCAGGAAGGGGACGGAAAAGGACCTCCGGAGAAGCGAGGAAAACCGGGAGAAGGAGAAGTTCGCCCACCGATTTTGCCTGGAGAGGATAGAAGCTCGAAACCTTCCGATGAAGCTCGTCCGCACGGAATACCTCCTGGACCGGTCAAAGGTCGTCTTTTACTTCACCGCAGACGGTCGCGTCGACTTTCGTGAACTCGTGAGGGACCTTGCGCAGAAGTTGAGGACCCGAATCGAGATGAGGCAGATAGGAGTCCGCGACGAGGCAAGGATGATCGGGGGAATAGGTCCGTGCGGGAAGGAACTCTGCTGCGCTTCCCACCTGAACGACTTCGAGCCGATTTCGGTGAAGCTCGCAAAGGACCAGAACCTCGTCCTCAACCCGGCGAAGCTCTCCGGCCTCTGCGGTCGGCTCATGTGCTGCCTCATTTACGAGCACGGCTCCTATGCTCTGGGGAACCAGGTGGAAGAGGAGGAGGAAAAGGGTTATCCTGAGGAGGAAGAGAGTTCGCTCACGGCGGGAGCGGACGATTCTTTCGAATAAACGGGGGAAGGAGGGGATATGGGACGGAAATTCTACATCACCACGCCCATCTACTACGTCAACGACATCCCTCACATCGGTCACGCCTACACGACCATTGCCGCTGACGTGATGGCCCGGTACCGGCGGTTGACGGGATACGACGTCTTCTTCCTGACCGGGACGGACGAGCACGGGCAGAAGGTGGAGAAGTCCGCCCTTTCCCAGGGGTTGAAACCGAAGGAACTGGCTGACCGGGTGGTGGTTCGTTTCAAAGAACTCTGGGAGAAATTGAACATCAGCAACAGCGACTTCATCCGGACATCGGAGCCCCGTCACTATACGGCCGTCCAGGATATTTTCAAGAAAGCTCTCGAGAACGGGGACATCTACCTGGGCGAGTACGAGGACTGGTACTGCACTCCCTGCGAGTCTTTCTGGACGGAGATGCAGCTCGTGGACGGCCTCTGTCCTGACTGCAGGAGGCCTGTGGAGAAGCTGAAGGAGGAGTCGTACTTCTTCAGGCTCTCGAAGTATCAGGACCGCCTCCTCAGGTACTACGAGGAGAACCCCGACTTCATCATGCCCGAAACGAGGAGGAACGAGATCGTTTCCTTCGTCAGCGAGGGGCTCAAGGATTTGAGCGTGAGCCGCACCTCCTTTTCGTGGGGAATCCCTGTCCCCGTGAACCAGTCTCACGTCATCTACGTCTGGTTCGATGCGCTCACCAACTACATCACCGGCGTGGGCTACCCGGATAACAGGGAGATGTTCGAGAGGTACTGGCCCGCCGACGTTCACCTCATCGGGAAGGACATCCTCCGGTTCCACACCGTGTACTGGCCCGCCTTCCTCATGTCTGCGGGAATAGAGCCTCCCCGGAGGGTCTTCGCTCACGGGTGGTGGACCGTTGAGGGGCAGAAGATGTCCAAGTCGCTGGGAAACGTGGTGGACCCCTACGAGGTGACAGACAAGTACGGCGTTGACCAGTTTCGCTACTTTCTCCTGAGGGAGGTCCCCTTCGGGCTGGACGGAGACTTTTCCCACGCTGCGATGGTCCACCGGGTGAACTCGGACCTGGCCAACGACTACGGGAATCTCCTCAACAGGACACTGAACATGGTCCGCCGCTACCTGGGCGGACGCTCTCCGTCGAAAGGAACTTTTTCCGACAGGGAGAGGCGTCTCATCGGCGACATCAAGCAGGCCACGGCAGACCTGGAGGAGAGAATGGAACGTCTCGAGTTTCACCGGGCCCTCGAGACGATATGGGGCGTCATCAACGCTGCCAACAAATACCTTGACGACACGGCTCCCTGGACACTCGCAAAAGACCCATCGGCGAAGGGAAGGCTCGAGACCGTCCTCTATTCCGTCCTCGAAACCCTCAGGATTTCCACAATTTTCGTCTATCCTTTCATGCCCGGAAGCGCGGAGAGGATATGGGAAATTCTCGGCCTGGGGAAGGACCTGGGAGAGAAGAGGATTCCCGAAGATGTGGAGTTCGGCCTCTACCCTGAAGGGGTCAACCTGCCGGAGAGGGCCATCGTCTTTCCGAGGATTGAGTGACCATGGAGGGGTTCCTCTTCGATTCCCACACCCACCTGGACATTCCCCCTCTCTCGGATGACCCGGATGCCGTCGTTCAGAGGGCCCGGGAATCGGGAGTGGGGTGGATGGTCACGATAGGCATCGACCTGGAGAGTTGCCGGGAGAACATTCGCTTTGCCGAGAGATATGACGGCGTCTTTGCGGCGGTGGGGATTCATCCCCACAACGCGGATGAGGCAGACGACGGGGCGATGGAGGACCTTAAGGAATTGGCCGGCCATCCCCGGGTCGTGGCCGTGGGAGAGACCGGGCTCGACTTCTACCGAAACTACGCAGACAGAAGCGCCCAGGAAGAGGCGTTTCGGAGGCACATCCGCCTCGCGAAAGAGGTGGGGAAGCCCCTCATCATCCACGACAGGGAGGCCCACGGCAGGGTTATGGAGATTCTCCAGGAGGAGGGCCCTCCGGAAAGGGGAGTTCTCTTCCACTGTTTCTCCGGGTCTCTCGATTTCGCGAAGCGCCTCATCGACATGGGGTTTTACCTTTCCATTCCGGGGGTCGTCACCTACAGGAACGCGAAGAAGATCGTTCAGGTGGTCGAAAACGTGACGATAGACCGTCTCCTCATCGAGACGGATGCGCCCTACCTGACGCCGGAGCCTCACCGGGGGAAACCCAACGAGCCGGCGCTCATCGTCCACACCGCGGAGAGAATTGCACAATTGAAAGGACTCTCCCTGAAGGACGTGGGGAGGGTCACGGCGACGAACGCTTTCCTCTTCTTCGGAATTCAGGAGCGCTTCGAGACGAAGCTCGCCTATGAGATACGGAACTCCCTCTACCTGAACGTGACGAACAGGTGCACGAACCGCTGTGTTTTCTGCAGCAAGAGGAAGGACTTCTTCGTGAAGGGGCACTACCTGAAGCTGGACCGGGAACCGACGGTGGAGGAGATACTCGAGGCGGCAGGCGACGTGACTCCCTACGACGAGGTGGTCTTCTGCGGTTTCGGGGAACCCACCCTCCGGCTGGAGGAGATAAAAACCCTGGCTCGCATTCTCCGGGAGAGAGGGGCCCGGAAAATCCGGCTCAACACCGACGGCCTGGCAAACCTGGTCCACGGGAGGAACGTCGTTCCCGAACTTGCCGGGGTGATCGATTCCGTTTCCGTGAGCCTCAACGCTCCAGACGCGGCGACCTACGCCCGCCTCTGTCCAAACCCTTACGGGGAGGCGTCCTTTCAATTTCTCCTCGACTTCGTCCGTGAGTCGAGGAAGCACTTCCGTGAAGTTCAGGTCACGGTCGTGGACCTTCCAGGGCTCGACGTGGAGGCATGCCGCCGCCTCGCAGAGGAGCTGGGCGTTCCGCTCAGAGTGAGAGAGTACAACGAGGTCGGGTGAGAGGGGTCACTCCAGGTAAGCCACGGTGACGCCGTCGCCTCCCTCCGACTCGTCTCCCGGCCTGAATGAAGAGACGTAAGGCGACTCCTTCAGGTAGTCGCGGACCCTTTTCCTGAGAATTCCCGTCCCGTGCCCGTGAATGATGAAGACGGCGGGGACTCCTCTGAGGGAAGCGCCGTCGAGGAAGCGGTCCACCTCCTCGAGCGCTTCCTCCGCCGTTTTCCCCCGCAGGTCGATGGTGTTCTCGCTCCCTCTCACCACGATATCCCTTCCCTTCCCGGTGAGGGGGGGCCTCCGTCTCTTTTCCTCCGCTTCCCTTCCTCTGTGACCGTAAACCCTTATGTCGTGGAGTTTGACGCGGGTCTTGACGAGTCCGAATGCGACGGAGACTTCATCCTTCCCCACCGACTCGACGGTCCCTTCTTTCTCGAGCGACGGGACGAAGACGGTCATCCCGGGCCTGACCTCATCCGGGGAGGAGACAGGTCGGGTAGAACTCATCTTCTTCTGGAGGTCGGGGGAGAGGGGTTTCTCGCCCACCTCCTTTTTCAGTGTGCGCATGACCTCTGAGGCTTTCCGGACCACATCCAGCTTTCGCGACTTTTTCAGTTCCTGCTGGACCTCCCTCACCCTCTCCTCGACGCGGGAGATGAGGGAGAGAGCTTTCTCCCTGGCTTCCTGGATGAGTTCCTCTCTCTGGCGGAGAAGTCTTTTCCTCTGCTCCTCCAGCCTTTCCCTCTCCTGCCTCAGCCTCTTTCTCTCCTCTTCCAGCTTTTCCCTGAGGCGTGCCTGTTCTTCCCGGAGGGACGTCAATTCTCTCACGAGGGCTTCCACATTTTCTCCCTCTTCTCCCAGGTTTTTCCTCGCTTCCGCAATGATTTCCTGCGGGAAGCCGAGCTTCTCGGCCACGGAGATTCCCATGGACCTTCCGGGTATCCCCTCCTCGAGCCTGAATGTGGGCTTCCCCTCCGTTTCAGAGAAACCCATTGTGCCGACGGCAAAGCGCCTGTCCTCGAAGGGGAGGTATTTCACCTCCTCGAAGTGAGTCGTCACGATGCCGACGGCTCCCCTGTCGGCGAGTTTTTTCAGAAACGCTCTCCCGAGCGCTCCCCCCTCTTTCGGGTCCGTCCCGGTAATGACCTCGTCCAGGAGGATGAGCGTCTTTGCGTGGGCTTCTTCGTAGAACTTCTTCAGCGCGAGAATATCGGCGGAGAAGGTGGAGAGGTCCCGGTCGAGAGCCTGCATGTCCCCCATGGCCACGAGCACCTTCTCGAAGAGGGAGACGGTTGAGTCGCTTCCCGCTGGAATGGGAAGCCCTGCCATCGTCATGAGGACCGAGAGCCCCACCGTCTTGAGGAGGACGGTCTTTCCTCCCGCGTTGGGACCAGTGACGATGAGGAAGTTCCTTTCCCCACCCAGCGATACGTCATTGGGGACCGGGTCCTTTCCGCTCATGACGAGGATGGGGTGACGGGCGGAAACGAGTCTCACTCTCCCCGACGTTTGCACGGCCGGTTCGCTCCCACCGAGCTCTTCTCCGAAGAGAGCCCGGGCGACTGTGTAGTCGAGGTACCCACCCCACCGAAACGCATCTGCCACCTGGTCGGCTTCCCCCCCGATGCGGAGTGATACCTCTGCCAGAATGCGGGTTACCTCCTCGTCGAACTCAGACTTTGCCCGGGCATACTCGTTGTTCGCCTGAACGAGCTCTTCCGGCTCAAAATACAGAGTCTGTCCCGACTGGGATGTCTCGTGAAGGATTCCCCGGGAAACGCTCCTTATGGACGGTTTGAAGGGAAGGACGCTCCTTTCTCCCCGGAGAGTGACGAAGCGGTCCTGGAGGTGGCGGCGGTAGGTGGGGTGGTCCATAATGGCCTGAGCGGTTTCCTGAACGCGTTTCCTCGCTCTCTCGAGCCTCTCCTTCAGCTGCTTCAGAATGGGCGATGCCGTCTCCCTCACGTCCCCTTTCTCGTCCACCTTCGAGTCCAGGTACGATGTGAGCGATGAGAGGTCGGGAATCTCCCGGACGATTCGGGAGAGGAGAGGGTATTTCCCCTTCCTCTCCCGGAAAAATCTGCGAATCCTTTCCGTGGAGAGGAGTCCGCTCAGTATCTTTCCCAGGGTGGCGGCGGGGAGAATTCCCCCGGCGCGCGCTCTTTCCAGTTCCTCGTCGACGACGGGCAGGGGCGTTAAGGGCGGGAGATTCTCCGTCGAAAGGAGTGACCGCATCTGGGTGACCTCCCCGAGGGCTCTCCTCACCTCTTCGGGGTCGTGAGAAAAAGTGATTTCCCGCGCCCGGACTCTCCCTGCCTCCGTGCTGCAGAGTTGCTCGACGCGGGAACGGATTTTCTCCCACTCCAGGAGTTCGAGCGTTTCCTCGGGGATAAAGGGGATGTTCATCTCCGAGCCGTTAAAAACCCCAGGAATCCGGTTTGGGGTAGGGTTGCCTCTGGTTGAGACACTTCAGACCCTTCACGCACCGCACGATGTACCAGATGATTCCCGCCACGAGAAGGGGATAGCCGACGAGAATCATCATGAGGGGAATGGAGACGAGGAATATGAGAAAGCCGCCCCAGAATGTCCGAATCTGGTTCTGGATGTGGGTCTCCAGCCAGGGGGGGAGGTCTCCCCGGTAGATGTAGGCGCCGATGACGCCAATTATTCCCGTAATACCGATGACGAGCCCCGCCAGGAGGAGGGCATAGATGATGTAGACGGTTTTGATTTCCGAGTCGGTGGCCGACTCTCTGTAGAAGTTCTGTTCTCCCGGCATTGCGGGTGAGCCTCCGCGGGCGGTTTCCGGAAGAATCAAAAATGGCGGAGGGGGAGGGATTCGAACCCCCGTGGCGGGGCTAACCGCCAAGCCGATTTCGAGTCGGCCCCGTTCAGCCAGGCTCCGGCACCCCTCCGCTTCCGGAAAGCCCCATTCCTCTGGAGCCTTGAAAATATTATAAGAAAATCAAAATTCCGGTTCACACTCCCGTAAAAGTTGTGCTAATATCCTTCAGAGTAAGGATAACTTTTACCATCAGTGAGAGAGCACGGTCAATACATTATACAGTGAATCGGGGATTGTCGTGAACCGGACAGGAAGAAGGGGGGAAAGATGAAGGAGGTCAAGAGGAGAAATACGAGGCAGAGGAACGTCGTCCTCAGCGTCCTGAAAAACACCCACAGCCACCCCGACGCCGAGTGGATTTACCAGGAGGCCAGGAAAATCATTCCCAATCTATCCCTGGGAACGGTCTACAGGAACCTGAAAATCCTGAAGGACCAGGGGAAAATAATCGAAATCAAAAGCGAATTCAGCCCGAGCGCCCGATATGATGCCGAAGTGAGTCCCCACGGACACTTTCACTGCACAACCTGCGACTCCATCATCGACGTCCATGGAGTAAGGAGCGGGGATTTCATCGACGAGACGGTTTTAAAAGGCGTGGGTAAGGTCGCATCTTTCCAGGTCGTCTTTTACGGAACCTGTGCCAGCTGTCTCTCCCGGAATTCGTGAGGGGAAAGTCGCCGCTCCGGGAATCGGGGTATTCTCTGGCGGGAAAAACGGATTGACACCCTCCGTGCCCCTAATATAAAAATAAACGAACATTTCCCAACGGAGTCGGCTCATGGGCGAAGAGAGACTGAGATTTTCAGAGGACCACGTGTGGGTTCTCGTCGACGGAGATGTGGCCCGCCTGGGAATAACGGATTTCGCGCAGGAGCAACTGGGGCAGATTGACGAGGTGAACCTGACGGACGCGGACACCTACGTCGACGCCGGAGACAGCTTCGGAGAGATAGAGTCGCAGAAGGCCGTGGCGGAGCTCATCTCTCCCATATCCGGGACCATCATCAATGTGAACGAAAACGTCATCGACGACCCTTCCCTGATAAACACTGATCCCTTCGGGAAGGGTTGGCTCGTCGAAATCGAAATTTCCGACCCCGACGAGCTGGAAGAGTTGATGACCGAAGAGGAATACGAGGAATTCATCGAAGAGGAGTGATGCTCTCATGGCGGAGGAAGGGAAGACGACCCGGAGAAAGTTCCTCAACGGACTCATCGCTCTCGTCGGCGGAGTGATCGGGCTCTCTGTCCTCTACCCGGTTATCTCATTTCTCTGGCCGAGGAGCGGGGCCCGCACGTCGGGAGAGGCGTTGTCCGTTCCGCTGGAAGAGGTCCCCCTTAACGGGTACAAGGTGTATCCCTTCCGGGGGGACAAGGTTATCGTGGTCAGGACGGGCGATAGGGTCTACGCGCTTTCCGCCGTCTGCACCCACCTGGGGTGCATCGTCATGTATAAAAAGGAGGGGTTCATCTCCTGCCCCTGCCACGGAGGGAAATTCGACCTGAACGGTTCCGTCCTTGCAGGCCCTCCCCCCTCTCCGCTGAGGGTGTACGACGCGAGAGTGGCCGGTGACAAAATCGTCGTTGGAGGATGAGGGGAATGACAGGGAGTCAGAAAAACGATACGGAGAGGCAACCTCAGACCGACCTGGAAGAGACGAAAAAGCGGGCATACATAGACATCCTCAACCTCATGTCCCTCATCGGGTTCCTCTACGGGGCCCTGGACGACAGGCTCGACTTCGACGAGGCACTGGCCCAGCAGTTGAAAAAACCGGCGCCTCACTACCGGACGAAACTGGAGACGAACCTGCTCGCGTGCCTCGGCGGAATGTCCTTCGTTCTCATCCTCGTTCAGATTCTCACGGGAGTGCTCCTCCTTTTTTACTACCGGCCCACGGTCTCAGAGGCGTATCAGTCTGTGATGGAGATAACAGGACAGGTCCCTTTCGGATGGCTCATTCGGGGAATGCACGCGTGGGGGGCGAGCCTCCTCATCGTGATGGTCTTCCTCCACATGCTCCGCGTGTTCCTCACGGGCGCTTATAAGCCACCGAGGGAGCTTACCTGGGTTTCGGGAGTGGTTCTCCTCGCACTCACCCTCGGTTTCGGCTTTTCCGGGTACCTCCTCCCCTGGAATCAGCTCTCTTACTGGGCGACGACGGTGGGGACGGAGGGAGTGTCAGCCATCCCCCTTGTGGGGGAAACGCTGAAATACCTCATCCGGGGGGGACACGATGTGGGACAGCTCGCGCTCACGAGGTTCTTCGCGATGCACGTCGTCATCCTTCCCGGGATAACGATGCTTTTTCTGACCGTTCACTTCCTAATGATTCGTCGGCTTGGCATTGCCGACCCGCTTTGAGAGACTCATGGAGGGAACCGTGGAAAAGGAAAAAACCTGGAAATACGGGTCTGAGCCCTTTTATCCGAACCACATATTGAAGCAACTCGTTCTCATCTGCATCCTCATGGCGCTACTCGTTTCCCTTGCGGCCTTTTTCCCTCCTCCCTACCTTCCAAAAGCAGACCCTTACGTCACGCCGGAACACATCAAACCCGAGTGGTACTTCCTGGCGGCGTACCAGTTTTTGAAGGCCGCTGATAAGCTCCAGTTCATCGGAATGTGGGCGCCGAAAATCATAGGCATTCTCGCCCAGGGAGTAATCGGCCTCCTCCTCTTCTTCCTTCCTTTCATAGACAGAAATCCGTCCGTTCGTCCCTCAGAGAGGCCGTACGCCCTGAGAATCGGGATAACGCTCGCCATACTCTACATCATCTTCACGGCCTGGGGGTATTTCTCGTGATGAGGGAGAACCGGTCAAAGCGAAATGTTGCCGCCGTCGTCCTCTGCGTCATCCTCCTGATGTGCGGTGTGATTTTTACCGGGGGAATTGCCCACGGAAAGGTAGAGACGGACAACAGTTGTTACAACTGCCATTACCAGCTGGGCGGGAGGATGAAAGTCTCCGCAGATGGATGGGAGAAGAGCATTCACCGGAAAGTGGGTATTACCTGCGACGTCTGCCACGGGGGAAATCCATACATCACCTCGGAAGATTCGATGAGCGAGAAGTACAACTTCCGGGGAGTGCCAACACCCTTTGAGATACCGGAACTCTGCGGTTCGTGCCATTCCGATGTGAAGATGATGAAGCAGTATAACCTCCGGACGGACCAGTGGGAGGAGTACAAGACGAGCCAGCACGGAATTCTCCTCGCTCAGGGAGACCCGAACGTCGCCACCTGCGTGAGCTGTCACGGGACCCACGAAATCAGGAAAAAGAGCGACCCTCTCTCATCTGTATTTCACACGAACGTGCCGGAAACCTGCGCGAAGTGCCACGCCAACGAAGAACTGATGTCGAAGTACGGTATCCCGGCAAACCAGTACGACCTCTACCGCAAGGGGTACCACGGGAAAATCCTGTACGGGGAAGTTGAGGGGAAAAACCCTCTCCTCGTTCCGAACTGCGCTACCTGTCACGGAATCCACGGTGCCCGGCCTCCCGGCGTTGAGGAGGTGCCGAACGTGTGCGGTAACTGTCACTCCAACATTTACGAGTATTTCAGGATGGGCCCTCACGGCGAGGCCGTTAAGGAAACGGGTGAGCCGCGCTGCGTCGACTGCCATGGAAATCACAAAAACGACCTTCCCACGCCGGCCATGTTTGACGGGAGCGAAGAAGGACACTGCGGTTACTGCCACGACGAGTCCGAAGAGGCGTATAAGGTGGGACAGGAGTTAAAGGAGAAAATTCTCTTCGTTCAGGAAAAGCTCGAGGAGCTGACAGGCGTCCTCGAAGAAGCGAAAAAAACGGGGAAGTTCATCGACAGGCTTGAAAGCGCTGTCACGGAATTGTCTGCTCAGTTCGTCCAGATGAGGCCCAAAACCCACGCTCTCAATCCCGGGATTCTTCGGCGAAACCTCATCGACGCCGATGACCAGATACGTATCGCTGAAGAGGAAGTGGAGAAGATGCGTGCCCAGGACAGGCTGAGGGTGCGGGTGGCCCTCGCCGGGTCCGGACTCTTCCTCATCCTCGGTCTCCTCTTCGTGGCGAAACTCTTCCAGGTGCGCCGGGAAGAAGGGGACCGGGAGGAGTAAACCACACAGAAGGAAGGTGCAGCCATGGTTACAGGCAGTGGAGACAAAAAGGGGAATGAAGGGGGCAGGAAGAAACACCGGGTCCTCGAGACCCTGGGGATGCACATCCCCGAGGGGAAAGAGGACAAGCTACACATCCGCCCGAGATTCTTCAAGTTTCTCGGGTTCCTGGGGGTCCTCTTTCTCATCTTTTCCATCGGTATGTTCGAGTTCTCCACCAGTCCCTACTTCTGCAGTTCCTGTCACATAATGAAGCCTTACTACGAGGCGTGGAAAACCTCGAGCCACAACCACGTTCCCTGCGTGGACTGCCACTACCCTCCGGAGTTGAGGGAAAAGCTCTGGCTCAAGTTCCAGGCTGTTTCCCAGGTGGTGAAGTACGTGACGCGAACCTACAGCTCGAAGCCCTACGCAGAGATTAGCGACGATTCCTGTCTCAGGAAGGGATGCCACGAGAAGCGCCTCCTGGAGGGGCAGGTCATCTTCAAGAGAGGGATCAAGTTCGACCACAAACCCCATCTGACCCAGGAGAGAAGGGGAAAGAAGCTCAGGTGCACGTCGTGTCACAGCCAGATCGTCGTGGGAAATCACATGGAGGTGACGGAGAACACCTGCTTCCTCTGTCACTTCAAGGGGATGGTCAAGGGGCGGCAGGAAGAGCCCATCGGAGGTTGTCCATCCTGTCACACTGCCCCGAAGCAGGATATCGAGTTTGAGGGAGTCACCTTCAATCACCAGGACTTCGTCGGCGAGAGGAAAGTGGACTGTCAGAATTGCCACCTCGACGCCATCCAGGGGACGGGAGATGCTCCCAAGGACCGCTGTTTCCAGTGTCACAACGACGAGAAACGACTCTCCAGGTATGAGGACACGGTCTTCATCCACAGAATGCACGTGACGGAACACAAGGTGGACTGCACACACTGTCACTTCGAAATCAAGCATAAGGTGAGGACGGCTGTTGAACCCCTCCAGTACGACTGCTCCATCTGCCACGAGAACAAGCACAACGCTACAAAAGAGATGTACGCCGGGACGGGAGCAAAGGGCGTTGAAAGGATGCCATCTGTCATGTTCCTCGCCCAGGTTGACTGCATCGGCTGTCACAAGGTCCCGGAGGTAGGGGCCGGCGAGGCGGAATTCACCGGCCAGACCTACAAGGCCTCCGAGGCCGCCTGCATCGGATGCCACGGCGAGGACTATGAGGGAGTTCTTGACGAGTGGAAGAGCACGGTTGAGGAAGCTCTCGAGGCGACAGCCCCCATTCTCGAGCGCGCGGAGGAGCTCGCCCGCTCCGTCAGGACGAGGAACGACGATTTCCGACGGGCGATGATAAAGCTCAACAGGGCCCGTTACAACTACCGATTCGTGAAACTGGGCAACGGATTCCACAACGTGGAATACGCCGAGGCCGTCCTTGATAAGGTCAAGGAGGACGCGCAGGAGGCGATTAAACTCTTCGAGAAGGTTCTGGCGAAGAAGTAAAATTCGGGGGAGGAAATTCCTCCCCCTTCTCCTTTCCTCTTCCACCCGCAGGTACAGGCGTTTCCATCAGGAAACTGTCGTTTCCTTTTTGCGACATTTTATTTCCGTGAAACCTCCAGTGCTGCCGTGTATAATCCAGAACGTCATCAAGTGTTTCCGAATGGAAACGTTCTTCAGGAATACCTCACGGGGGGAGGGGGCGTAAATGGCTGAATGTCAAGGGAAATTAGGTTCGCTGCCACGGGCACGCTCCTCGCAGTGAGGAGGGGAAAACCCCAGGGAGGGGAGGATGAGGATTGTCCTGAAACGGGAGGAGGAGATTTTCATCCAGACGGTGAGGAAATTCGTCAAGACGGAACTTGAACCGATATCCGCACAGGTTGAAGAGGAAGACAGAATTCCTGAGGAGATCATCTCGAAGATGCGGCAGCTCGGCCTTTTCGGGATGAGCGTCCCCGAGGAGTACGGAGGCTTCGGTTTCTCCGTAACGGGGCAGTGCGCCGTTATGGAGGAGATGGGGAGAACCAACGCGTGTTTCCGGACGATTATCAGCACGAACAACGGTATTGGAGTTACCGGACTCGTCCTGGCGGGGACTCCGGAGCAGAAGGAGAAGTATCTCCCGAAAATCGCGACGGGGGAATACATCACTGCCTTCGCACTCACTGAGCCCGGCGCAGGCTCCGATGCGGCCGGAATCAAGACAAGTGCCGTTAGAGCGGGGGATAATTACGTCCTCAACGGGACGAAGCAGTTCATCACGAACGCCGACGTAGCCTCCCTCTTTTCTGTCATTGCCGTGACAGACAGGGAGAAAAAGCACGACGGACTCACCATGTTCCTGGTAGAGCGGGGAACTCCAGGGTTCACTGTAGGTCCGCCGGAGAAAAAGATGGGGCTCCGCGGGTCGCACACCTGCGAGCTTTTCTTTGACGACTGCCGCGTCCCTGCCGGAAACGTCGTGGGCGGAGAGGGGAAGGGCTTCCGCCTCGCCATGGAAGTCCTCGACAAGGGTCGTCTCATAATAGCCGCCAGCGCCCTCGGCGCAGCCAGGAAGCTCCTCGAAATGATGGTGGAGCACGCGAATCAGAGGGTTGCCTTCGGGAAGCCCATCGGGAGCTTTCAGGCGATCCAGTGGATGATCGCCGATTCCGCCGTGGAGATATACGCAATGGAAAATATGATTTACTCCGCCGCTGCGGAAATGGACGAGGGGAAGAAGATTCCTCACCGTGTGGCGATGGCAAAACTTTTCGCCACAGAGAAGGCGTGCGAGATAGCTGACCGGGCGCTCCAGGTCCATGGGGGGATGGGATACATGAAGGACCTTCCAGTGGAGCGATTTTACAGAGACCTCCGCCTCACGAGAATTTACGAGGGGACGTCAGAAATTCAGAGGCTCATTATTGCCAGGCACTGCCTGAAAAAGGGGGGAGAGTGCTGAAGGTTGAGGGGGTGACGAAGAGTTTTGGGGGGCTTACCGTCCTTCGCGACCTTACCTTCGCCGTGAAAGAGGGGGAGATAGTGGGGATCATCGGTCCCAACGGGGCGGGGAAGACGACTCTCTTCAACATCATCACGGGTTTCCTCAGGCCGAATGAGGGGCGCGTCGTCTTCCGGGGGAGGAGGATTGACGGCCTTCGCCCGAACCGGATAGTAAAACTGGGCGTCGCCCGGACCTTTCAGCTGGTTCGACCGCTGGCGGACCTTTCCGTTGAGGAAAACGTCAGGGCGAGTTGCCTCTTCGGGCGGGAACCCCGGAGGGCAGGAGAGGGGAGGGTTCAAGAGATACTCGACCTCTTCGGGCTGGGTAAGAAAGCGGATGTTCCCGCGCGGAATCTGAGCCTTCCGGAGAAGAAGAAACTCGAATTTGCCCGGGCTCTCGCCACTTCTCCGGTGCTCCTCCTTCTGGACGAGGTAATGGCCGGTCTCCTCCCCCGCGAGGTGGAGGGGATGCTCGAGACGGTGAGACGGGTAAAGGATAAGGAGAAGCTCACCATCGTTGTGGTGGAGCACAACATGCACGTCATCCATGCCCTCTGCGAGAGAATTATCGTCCTCAATTTCGGGGAGAAGATTTTCGAGGGTCCTCCGGATGAGGCGACGAGGGACAGGGGCGTCATAGAAGCGTACCTCGGGGTGTAGCGTGCCGGAAGCCATCCTCAGCCTGTCAGGTGTTGTTGCAGGATACGGCGAGGTTGTCGTCCTCAGGGGCGTATCGCTGTCGGCGGAAGAGGGGAAGATAACGGTGGTTCTCGGGTCGAACGGGTCGGGGAAAACGACTCTGATGAGGACGGTCATGGGAGTTCTTCCCCCCATCGAGGGGGAGATCACCTTCAGGGGAGAGAGCGTGAGAGGGTTGAAAACTCACCAGATTGCCCGGAAAGGGATTGCCCTCGTCCCTGAGGGAAGGAGGCTCTGGGGAGATATGACCGTCAGGGAGAACCTGGAGATGGGGTATCTCCTGCGGAGAGAGGGAGATTCTCTGGAGGAGAGGCTCGAAGAGGTGCTGGAAATCTTTCCCCACCTGAGGCGTCTCCTGAGAAAGACTGCCCGCACCCTCTCCGGGGGAGAGCAGCAGATGGTTGCAATTGGCAGGGCACTTATGGGTGACCCGGACATGGTGTTGCTCGACGAGCCCTCCCTCGGGCTCGCTCCGATGGTCGTGGCGGAGGTTTTCCGGGTCATTGAACGAATGAGGGAAGCGGGAAAGACGGTGCTCCTGGTGGAGCAGAACGCGAAGAAGGCAATCGAGATTTCAGACTATGTGTGGGTCCTGGAGAACGGAGAGATCCGTTTTTCCGGCCCACCTGAAGAGGCGGAGGAAAACGAGAAAGTGAGGAGGGCCTATCTGGGACTTTAAAAAAGAAAGGAGGGGGCAAATGAAGAAGTTTACTCTGTTTTTTGTCAGTTTCGTTTTCTTGCTTGTTCTTCCCCACAAAGGATTCGGGGAAACGGTGAAGATCGGGGTCCAGTACCCCCTGACGGGGAAACTCGCCAAGCACGGGCAGGGATGCCTTGAAGGGGCTCAGATTGCCTTTGATGAGTTCAACTCCCGTGGAGGGAAGTTGAAGGCGAAGATGATCGTCGTAGACGACGAGAGCAGCCCCCAGAAAGGGGTTGCAGCTGTTGAGAAACTCATCGCCAGGGAGGGAGTCATCGGAATTAACGGGGGATACGGAAGCCACATTATCGGCCCTTCCTCCGAAACGGCAGCTCAATACGGTGTAGCATATCTCTCCGTAGGGGGTGTCAGCTCGAAGCTCACTGCCCGGGGGCTCAAGAACTACTACCGGGTGAACAACATTCCCGGCTACGCGAAGGCACAGCTCGGCCTCATCCGGGACGTTTTCTCCGGTGAGAAAAAGGTCGCAATCATCTCGAACAGCAAAGTGGCGACGCTTGACATTGCGAATAACATTAAAAAAATGCTCGAGTCTGAGAAAATACCCGTCGTCTTCTTCGAGAAGTTTGCCGCGAAGACGACGAACTTCGACCCGCTTCTCCTGAAGGTGAAAGAGTCGGGAGCGAACATCCTCATCGTCGAGGGGTACTTCCCCGATTATGTCGCGACAATTCGGAGCGCGAAAACCCTCGGGGTGAAGCTGGACGCCTACATCGGGGCCTGGGGAGTGGGCTCTCCCGAATTCATTAAGGAACTCGGGCCTCTGAGTAACTACATCTACGGCACCTCCCTCTGGGAGAAGGGGACGGCACCGAAGGAGGCCAGGGACGAGGAGAAGACCTTCGTCGACCTCTTCGTCAAGAAGTTCGGGAAGGACCCTTCATACCTCTCCATGCTCGGGTATATCGGGGCGAAGCTGATGCTCGAGGCAGCGGAGAGAGCCTTCGAGAGAGGGAAGTTGAACCGTGAGGGGCTTCTGGAGGAGTTGAGGAAGACGGACCGGGTCACTCCCATCGGGAGGGTCGCGTTCGACGAGAAGGGAGACCCGAAATACTTCACCTGCCTCATCATCCAGATACGGGGGAACGATTTCACCGTCGTCTATCCTGAGGACAGGAAAAACGCGGACGCCGTATATCCGGCGGTTCCCTGGATGTGAGGTGGGTTGAGGGGAGACGATGAGTTTTTCTCTCCTTGCGAATTCCATCGCATCCGGTCTCCTCATGGGAGCGAACTACGCTCTCTTTGCCGTCGGGTTGAGTCTTGTTTTCGGTGTTCTGAAAATCATCAACCTTGCCCACGGGGAGCTCCTCCTCGCGGGGGCTTACGTGGGATATTTCGCCATCCGGGGGATGGGGGTTCCCCTCCCCCTGGCCCTCCTCTTTTCCGGACTTTCCGTCGGAATTGTGGGATACCTCTATTACTTCGTGGTTCGGAGGATCCGGGATGATGAGTTGAACACCCTCATACTCACCTACGGGGTGGGGGTTATCTTGACGAACCTCTTTCTCCTCCTCTTCACCGCGGACGAGCGCATCATCAACATCCCCTGGTTGACCGAGGGGGTGTGGCTCGGACCCGTTCAGGTGAACAGAGGGAACCTCGTTTCCGGCCTGGTGAGCCTCCTGATTATCGGAGGGCTAACGTTCTTCCTCGCAAGGACGGAGACGGGGAAGATGATCCGCGCCTCCTCCATGGACAGGGAGGCCGCCGCTCTCGTGGGGGTTGACGTGGAGAGGATAGACCGATTCGCCTTTGTCCTCGGGTGCGCTCTCGCCGGGTTTGCCGGTCCCCTCTTCGGAATCGTCTCCCACATCAATCCCGTGGGGGGAGAAGCGGTTACCATCAACGCGTTCATCCTCACGGTGCTTGCCGGACTCGGGTCGATCCCGGGACTCCTCCTCGCAGGGATCATCCTTGGACTGGGCGAAGCGATAATCGTTGTCTTTGCTTCCACGATGTTTCAGGGGATATTTGCCCTCGCTCTTTTCGTTGCCGTCCTCTTTCTCCGGCCGGAAGGGATATTCGGGAGGAGAGAGTAACGTGGGGAGGAGAAGGTCAGAAAAGAAAATCGCCGGAGTGGTGACGCTCCTCGTCCTCTCCTCTGCCTTCGTTTTCCGACGGGACCCGTTCGTGGCCCACGTCCTCGTTCAGGCGTCTCTCCTCGCTCTCATCTCCCTTGCCTGGAACATCCTCGGAGGGGGGTGCGGGCAGATATCTTTCGGGCATGCGGCCTTCTTCGGAACGGGAGCGTACGTGTCCGCGATTCTGACGACCCAGTATCACCTGAACCCCTGGCTCGGAATTGCGGGGGCGTGCGTATCTGTTGTTTTCCTCTCCCTCCTCGTCGGCGTCCCCTCGTTCCGCCTCAAGGGGGCATATTTCGCGCTCCTCATTCTCGCCTACGCCCACGTTCTGAAACTCGTGGCCCTCAACCTCGAGATTACGAAGGGGGACGAAGGGATATTCAGCATTCCCTCTTTCGGGAGGTATTCTTTCGGGGGGATGGAGGTCAATTTCTTCACGAGCAAGGGGGCGAACCTCTTTCTCATCCTCCTCTTCCTCATCGCCGGTCTCTGGACCGGCATCTGGATGAGGGGGAGTCAGACGGGGATTGCGATGGAGGCGGTGAGGGAAGATGAGGTCACCGCTGAAGCGATGGGAATCGACACGCTCCGGTACAAGCTCTTCGCCCTGGGGGTGAGCGCCTTTTTCACGGCACTGGGTGGTGCATTCTACGTCCACTACATCCACTTCCTCACTCCCGACTCCGCTTATTCCGGGTACTGGTCGCTCATGCCAATCGTGGCCGCCCTCTTCGGAGGCATCCGGACGGTCACGGGACCCGTCGTTGGAGCGTTTACACTCGTCTGCCTCGACGAATTCCTGATTAAGGAACTCCTCCCGAGGGGGGATAAACTGGTCTACGGTCTCCTCTTCGTCGTCACCATCCTCTTCTTCCCCCGGGGTATCCTGGGGACGTGGGTGGAGAGGCAGGGTCACGGAAGAAAGAAGGAGGGGTAAAGTGGTCAGAGAACTTTCCCATGAAGAAATCGTTGAGTACGTGAAAAGGATTTTCGGCGGTTATCCCGTCACCGATGTGGGGATGGAAGCTATCCGGGTCCTCATGCAGAGCAGGTACGAGGGAATGATCGTCGTGGACGACCGGTGTCGAACAATTTTCCTCTCCAGAGCAAATGAGAAGTTCTTCGGCGTTTCCACGGAGGAAGCGCTCTTCCGGCCATTTCCGGAAATCAGTCCGAGCACGAGGCTCAACGTCGTCGTCGAAACGGGGAGGCCTGAAATAGGGGACGTCCACATTTACGATGGGGGAGAGATGAGAATCGTTGCCCGCATACCCATCATCGGTGAGGGGAAGAGCGTGAAAGGGGCGATCGGGAAAATCATCTTCTACAACTGCGAGAAACTGAACGAACTCGCCAGGACCGTTGCCGTCCTGAAGGCCCGGCTGAAAAAGAGAGAGAAGGAGACTCAAGGGAAGAGAGAGATCCCCTATACCTTCAACGACATCCTCTACGTGAACGACCGGATGGGAGAGATAGTGTCCCTCGCACGCAAGATCGCTTCCACGGACAGTTCTGTCCTCATTACGGGGGAGACAGGGACGGGAAAGGAGCTTTTCGCTCAGGCGATACACGGGGAGAGCCGGAGGAGAAACGGTCCCTTCGTCAGCGTCAACTGCTCCTCTATTCCGGAAGAACTGGCGGAATCGGAGCTCTTCGGGTTCCGCGAAGGAGCCTTCAGCGGAGCAAGGAAAGGGGGGAAGAAGGGAAAGTTCCACCTCGCGGAGGGAGGGACCATCTTCCTGGACGAGATTCACGAACTCCCGTTGAGACTCCAGTCGAAACTCCTCCGCGCGATTCAGGAAAAGGAGATTGACCCGGTAGGGTCCGATGAGAAGCCCGAGAAAGTCGACTTCCGCCTCATCGCCGCGTCGAACCAGAACCTGGAAGACCTTGTCGAGAAGAAGCGTTTCCGGGCAGACCTCTTTTTCCGCCTCAATCAGACGAGGATACATATTCCCCCTCTCCGGGAGAGGAAAGACGACATCGAATTCTACCTCAACCACTTCCTCGAGGAGGTCTCTCTGAAAGTGGGCATCACCCGGAAGCGCTTTACCAGAAGGGCTCTCTCTTTCCTCCTGGAGTATTCCTGGCCCGGAAACATCAGGGAGTTAAAAAACGTGGTGGAGCAGGCACTCTGGTCGTCGCGGGGAACTTCCATCGACGTGGGAGACCTCCCCGAGTACATGAAGAAGGTTCGTTTCCCAGAGGAGGGGAACGGCCGGTTGACTCTGAGGGAATATCTCGACAGGGCGGAGCGAAGCGCCATCATCGACGCCCTGAAAAGGGCGGGTGGGTCGAGGACCCGTGCCGCTGAACTCCTCGGGCTCCATCGGTCCGCTCTCTTCAAGAAGATGAGGAAGCACGGAATAGAAGAGAGAGAAATCTGGGGATGAAGGGAGGATGAGATGAGAGAGGTCTGCATCGTCGATGCCGTGAGGACGCCCATCGGTCGATACAGGGGTGCTCTCCGTTCGGTGAGGCCGGATGACATGATGGCTCACGTGATTCGGGCCCTGGTGGAGAGAACGGGCATTGACCCGGCACGGGTGGACGACGTCGTCGTTGGGTGCGCAAACCAGGCGGGAGAGGACAACAGGAACGTGGCGCGCATGTCGCTCCTCCTTGCAGGATTTCCCGTGGAAGTGCCCGGCGTAACTGTGAACAGGCTCTGCGGGTCCGGTCTCATGGCCGTTTCAATGGCGGCCAAGTTCATCCAGACGGGGGATTACGACCTGGTCGTGGCGGGAGGCGTGGAGAGCATGACGAGGGCGCCCTTCGTCATGGCAAAGCCGGAGGTGGATTTCCCGAGAGGTCAGATGACGCTCTACGACACGACCATCGGGTGGAGATTCACCAACCCGAAACTGGCGGAGATGTACTACCCCTACAGCATGGGAGAGACGGCGGAGAACGTTGCCGAGAGGTACGGGATTGCCCGGGAGGACCAGGACCGCTTCGCTTACGAGAGCCACATGAAGGCGGCCCGGGCGACAAAAGAGGGAAAATTCCGGGAAGAAATCGTCCCCGTTCCGGTGAGGGAGAAGAAGGAAGAAAAACTCGTTTTAGAGGACGAGCACATCCGTCCGGATACGACACTGGAAAAGCTGGCGAAACTTCGACCGGCCTTCCGGGAAAACGGGACGGTGACGGCGGGGAACTCCTCCGGCGTCAACGACGGTGCTGCCGCTCTCCTCATCGCGTCGGTTGAAACGGCGCAGGCACTCGGCTTTGACACCTCCTTCCGGGTCCGTTCATACGGCGTTTCCGGCGTCGACCCTGCCTACATGGGGATGGGACCGGTACCAGCAACGGAGAGAGCCCTTTCCCGGGCGGGAATAGGGGTGGAGGACCTTGACCTGGTGGAATTGAACGAGGCATTTGCGGCCCAGTCGCTCGCCTGCATTCGGGAGATGGGGCTCGACCCGGAAAGGGTGAACGTAAACGGCGGCGCCATCGCGCTGGGACATCCTCTCGGGTGCAGCGGAGCCCGGATTCTCACGACCCTCTTTCACGAGATGAAGAGGAGAAGGGTGAGGTATGGACTGGCGACGATGTGCATCGGCGTCGGTCAGGGGATTGCGCTCGTCGTCGAGTATCTGGACGGCAGGAAAGGAGGGAAGTGACGTGAAGGTCTTCGTGGCAGGGGCCGGGGTGATGGGTTCCGGTATCGCCCAGGTCTGCGCAGAAAAAGGAATCGGGGTGCTCCTTTACGATGTCTCGACGGAGGCGTGCTCCCGGGCGGTTGCGAAAATTCGCGGATTCGTCGAGAGGGGTGTGGCGAAGGGGAAATACGGGGATGCGACGGTCAACCAGATTATGTCACTCATTGAGACGGTGGAATCGCTCGAGAGAGCGGCCGAATGCAGCTTCGTCGTGGAGGCAGTGGTGGAGGATGCTGAGGTGAAAAAGGGTCTCTACCGGGAGATAGAGGAAGTCGTTTCTCAGGAAACAGTCATTGCCTCCAACACATCGGCCATCAGCATAACGGAGCTTTCTTCCGCTCTCTCCCGTCCGGAGAGGTTTCTCGGAATGCACTTCTTCAACCCCGTTCCCCTCATGAAGCTCGTAGAGGTGGTGAGAGGCGTGGAAACCTCGGAGAAGGCGGTGAGCGAGACAGTTGCCTTCGCGGAGAAGCTGGGGAAGACGGCCGTCGTTCTCAACGACTCCCCCGGTTTTCTCGTCAACAGGGTGGCACGCCCTTTTTACCTTGAATCGCTTCGCATCCTCGAAGAGGGAAAATTTACGCATTCGGAAATCGACGAGACGATGAGAGAGGCGGGTTTTCGGATGGGACCTTTTGAACTCCTGGACCTGGTAGGGTTAGACGTGAACCTGGCAGTGAGCACCTACGTTTACGAGCAGTTCTTCCACGACCCCCGGTTTCGCCCCGTCTACCTTCAGAAGAAACTGGTTGCCTCGGGCCGGCTCGGCCGGAAGAGCGGGAAAGGGTTTTACGATTACCGCGAGGGGAGGTGAGAGGAGATGGAAAAGAGAGCGGGAGTTGCCGGATGCGGCGTGATGGGAAAACCCCTCGTCGATTTCCTCCGGTCTGCGGGCTTCGAGGTCGTCGTTGCTTTAAAGGAGACACCGCCCGACGGGAGTTTCCAAACCGTCCGGAGTTTCTCCGACCTCTTCAGAGAAACGCCTCTCGTCTTCGAGTGCCTTCCCGAGGAGAGGGGGGTGAAGGAAAGCTTTTATCAGGAGGCGGGAGAATCGTTCCAGGGCGGGCTCGTCCTCTCCCTCTCGTCCACCTATCTGCCGGAGCGGCTTGAGGGCTGGACAGGAGGGAAGGTGAAAGTTGCCTCCCTCCACTTCCCCCTTCCCGGGCTGGTGGGAACGTTCGCCGAGGTGGCCTGGGGGCCAGGTGTGGACGACGGGACGAAGGGAGAGATAAGGTTTCTCCTGAGGGAGATGGGGGTCAGGTTAAGGGAAGGGGATTTTTCCCCCGGTTTTATCATCGTCCGCGTTCTCTACCGGATCATCAATGAAGCGGCATTTGCCCTGGGTGAAGGTGTTTCGACGCCTCAGGGAATAGATGATGCCATGAGGCTGGGCGTGAACTACCCGGAGGGGCCCCTTGCGTGGGGGGACCGAATCGGACTCGACACGGTCCTCGCGGTGCTGGACAACCTGGAAGATTACCACAGAGACGGGCGCTTCCGCCCCTCGCCCCTCCTCCGGCGGCTCGTCGAGGAGGGGAGGCTCGGAGTGAAGGCGGGAGCGGGATTTTACGATTACGAGGGAGGTGAGTGATGGGAGAAGGGAAGGAGGTCCTCTACGAAAAGAGGGGACGGGTGGCCCTGATAACGATAAACAGGCCCGAGAAGAGGAATCCCCTTTCAAAAGAGGTGAGGGAAGGAATTCTTGAGGGACTCGCGGAGGCAGAGAAGGACGGAGAGGTGAGAGCAGTTGTCCTCACGGGCGCGGGGGATAAGAGTTTCGCCGCGGGTGCGGATTTGCGGGAACTGGAGGCGAGGTCAACGAGAGACGGCATCGTCCCGTCCATCCGCGTTGACAGGGCGGTGGAGAACTTCCCGAAGCCGGTGATTGCAGCCGTCAACGGTTACGCTCTCGGTGGAGGATGCGAGCTTGCGATGGCCTGCACCTTCCGGGTTGCTTCGGAGAAGGCGAAGTTCGGTCAGCCCGAGGTGGACCTGGGCATCATTCCCGGCATGGGAGGGACTCAGAGGCTCGTGCGGCTCGTCGGGCTCTCTCGTGCAGTGGAACTGGTCCTGCTCGGTGAGATGATCGACGCAGAAAAAGCGAGAGAAATCGGTCTCGTTCACCACGTCGTGCCCCACGAGGAACTTATTCCCTTTTCCCTTTCACTGGGGGAGAAACTGGCCGAAAAGCCCCCGCTCGCGCTCAGACTCGCAAAGGAGTGCCTCCTGAAGGCATCGAGCCTCCCTCTCCCGGAAGGGCTCGATTACGAAATGAGGGCCTTCGCCCTCCTCCTCGACACGGAGGACAAGCGGGAGGGGATTCGCGCCGTCCTTGAGAAAAGAAAGCCCCGGTTCACGGGAAGGTAAAAAAAGGAGGAACGGAGATGAGCGTCTTCAGAGGTATCGACTACTTTGAATTAGAGAGGGAGTTCACCGACGAGGAGAGGATCATTCGCGATACGGTGAGGGAGTTTGTGGAGAAAGAGTTCCTCCCCATCGTCGTCGACCATTACCGGAAGGGAACCTTTCCCGTGGAAATAATTCCGCGACTGGGAGAACTGGGTGTTTTCGGAGCCTGCTACAGCGGATACGGGCTGCCGGGTATTAGCAACGTCGCCTACGGCCTCATCATGCAGGAGCTGGAGAGAGGCGATTCGGGGCTTCGGAGCTTCGCCTCCGTGCAGGGGGCTCTCGTGATGTATCCGATTCTCGAGTACGGGACCGAGGAGCAGAAGGAGAGGTGGATTCCCCTCCTCGCCTCGGGGAAGGCTATCGGATGCTTCGGCCTCACGGAACCCGACCACGGGTCAGACCCGGGAGGGATGAAGACGAGGGCGGTGAGGGACGGGAGCGAGTTCGTCATCACCGGCACGAAGATGTGGATCACGAACGGGTCGATAGCGGATGTGGCCGTGGTCTGGGCGAAGTGCGACGGAGAGGTGAGGGGCTTCCTTGTCGAGAAAGGGACTCCGGGATTCGAAGCCAGGGACATCAAATCTAAGCTATCCATGAGGGCTTCGGTTACGTCGGAGCTCATCTTCGACGAGGTGCGGATACCCGAAGAAAACGCTCTCCCCGGCGCTGTGGGTCTGAAAGCTGCGCTGAGGTGCCTCACACAGGCTCGCTACGGCATCGCCTGGGGTTCGGTGGGCGCGGCAATGGCCTGCTTCGAGGAGGCCCTCTCCTACGCGAAGGAGCGGGTTCAGTTCGGCAGGCCCATTGCCTCCTTTCAGCTGACCCAGGCGAAGCTGGCAGACATGGTGACGGAGATTACGAAGGCGCAGCTCGTCTGCCTCCACCTCGGAAGGCTGAAGGACGCGGGGCGCCTGACTCACCAGCAGGTGAGCCTCGCGAAGAGGAACAACGTGAGGATGGCTCTCCAGATTGCGAGGACTGCCCGGGGGATTCTCGGAGCGAACGGTATCACCGACGAGTACTGCGTCATGAGGCACATGTGCAACCTGGAGACGGTGGATACGTACGAGGGGACATACGAAATTCACACCCTCGTCATCGGAAGGGACCTGACCGGTTTCGACGCGCTCACGTCCTGACTGGCGCCTCCCGGGACGAGAAAACCTTTTCCAGGTGGTACCCGTAGATGAGGAGTTTCACCGAGAGGGGGAAGAAGATGGGCCTTTTCATGGCTGCCCATGTCAGGAGCTTCCAGTAATGTCTCCGCCACCTCTCGGATAATCCCATACTCACGGTCGTGAGGAGAAATGCCCTCACGTCTCTCCAGGCGAGACGGGTTTTTTTCCGAAAGCGGGGGGAGAGGTTCTTCAGGCAGGATATCGTTCTCCTCACGAAGCGCTCCGGCGAATAGAGGGTCTTCACCACTCTCTGGTAGCCCGAGATGAGTGTTTCCAGGTCCATGACGGGGAGGAAGTTGAGGGAAAAATCGGTGTTGTCTCCCGATATTTCTGTGAGGAGCCTTCCCTCTTTTTTCAGTCTCGCGTAGAGCTTTGTCCCCCGGGGTGCGTTGAGCAGTCCCACCATAGCCACGGGGATTCCGGCTGAGTCTATGAAGTCGATGAGCCGGTCGAACACCGACGGAGTGTCCGTGTCGAAACCGACGATAAACCCTCCGTGCACGAGGAATCCCCTCCTCTGGAGTTTCCTCACTGCCCGCGTGATGTCGCGGTTCAGGTTCACCGTTTTTCCGGCTGAGCGAAGGCTTTCCTCCTCGGGGGACTCGATACCGATAAAGAGTTCGTCGAAGTTCGCCCGGTGGAGGAGCGAAAGCAGTTCGTCGTCGTCGGCCACGTTGATGGAGACCTGGGTGATGAATTCGAAGGGGTAGTTTTTCTCCTCCATCCAGCTGATGAGGGAGGGGAGGAGTTCTTCCTTCACAGCCCGGCGGTTTCCGATGAGGTTGTCGTCCACGAAGAAAACGCCGCCCCGCCAGCCCATGTCATAGATGAGGTCAAGTTCAGCGAGTATCTGAGAGGCCCTCTTCGTCCTCACGTGACGGCCGAAGAGAGCGGTCACGTCGCAGAACTCGCAGTCGTAAGGACAGCCCCGGGAAAACTGAACTCCCAGAGAGGAGTAGTCGTTGAGGTTCACGAGGGACCAGTCGGGGACGGGGCTCTCCTCGAGGGAGACGGGCCTTTCCTGGCGGTAGATTTTCTCGGCTCTCCCCTCTTCCAGGTCCCGGGCCATTCGCTGGACGAGACCTTCCCCCTCGCCGATGACAAGGTGGTCAACCTGGGGAAACTCCTCCCACCGGGATGAGAAGAGAGGTCCCCCCGCGACGATTTTCACGCCCCTCTCTTTCAGTGAACTGATGAGGGACCGCGCGGAGGATTCCTGAACGTCCATGGCGCTTATGAGGACCACGTCCGCCCAGGAGACGTCGTCAGGAGTCAGGTCCCTGACGTTCAAGTCCACGAGTTTCTTCTCCCACGATTTCGGGAGGAGGGACGCCACTGTCAGGAGGCCGAGGGGAGGATAGGCCGCCTTTTTCCCCACGAAGGGAAGAGCGTGGCGGAAACTCCAGAAGGTTTCCGGGTACCTGGGGTAAATGAGAAGGGCCCTCATATCCCCTCCTCCCGATGGGTGAATCCACTTCATCCTTTTATTATAAGCCCTTGACACGTCAGAGAGGAGGCGGAGGTAACTGTGATGTGGTTATGGAGATGAGACGAGGCGGGCGATGGGGACGTCTGCCTCTGCCAGGTCGTAGGCGAGTAGCTCCCCCTTCTCCACCCACGCTACTTCCGAGTGTTCCCTCGGGTCGGGATTTCCCTGGATGATTCGCGCCCGGTATGCGAGGAGGACGACTTTTTTCTCCCCGTAGTCGTGATGAAATTCTCCGAGAAATTCGCCCACCTCCACGATGACGCCGAATTCTTCCTGAAGTTCCCTTTTCAGGCAGGCTGGACCGTCTTCTCCGGCTTCCACCTTCCCCCCGGGAAACTCCCATCTGCCTGCCAGGTGTTGACCGTCCCCCCGGCGGGCGATGAGGACCTTCCCCTCCTTTTCCACCACCCCTGCTGTGACGAGAATTTCCCTCTTTCCCAACGGTTTCTCCCCCTTTCCTCCGAATTCTACCAGAGGCTTCCGCTTCCCTGTATACTCATATAAATCGAAAAAGGAGCTACCCTGTCCCGGAAACGGAGGCAGGTGAGTCGGAGAAGAGGGTGGTCGGGTGAGTTCCTTCGTTCAGGTTTGCATACCCCTTCCCGTTGAGGGGCTCTTCACCTATTCCGTCCCGGAGGGTCTTCCCATTCTCCCGGCCGAGGGGATGAGGGTCTTCGTCCCCTTCGGGAAGAGGCAGATGACGGGTGTCGTTTTTGCCGTCAGCGACAGGACGGAAGTGGAGAAGACGCTCCCCATCATCGACGTCCTGGACGCTGAGCCTCTCTTTTCGAAGGAGGACCTGGAGTTCGTCATCGAGGCGGCGCGGTTTTACGGGGTTTCGCCGGGGGAGATGCTCCAGGTGATGACTCCGCCCGGTTTCTTCCGGGAGGAGAAGGTGAGGTACCAGATAACGGAGGAGGGGCTTTCCCGGTTTGAGAAAGCTTCGGGGAGGGAAAAGGAAGCCCTCGCCCTTTTCACGCTGGCGAAAGGAATATCCTCCCTTCAGGCAGTGAGAGGTTTGCGGAAAATCGGTTACCGCGCGCCCCACTCGAAGGTAGCGTCGCTCGTGAAGGAAGGTTTTATCAGGAGGGTGACGGAAGTCAGGAGGGAGGCGAAGGGGAAGGTAAAGGTCTTCCTGGAGATGGAGAGGGAGCCTTTCCCCGATGAGAGGCTCTCTCCCAGCGCCCTGAAGGTGGTCTCGTTTGTCAGGGAAAAGGGCAGGGTGGAGAGGTCAGTACTCCTGGAGGAAACGGGGGTGACCGGCGGGGTTGTGGAGAGGCTCGAGGGACGGGGGATTCTCCGGAAGGTCCTTGCCGAGGAAGTCGTCCTCGGCGGCGAGGGGTCGATTCGGGAGGAGGAGAAAGAGATTTCCCTCACGCCGCACCAGGAAAGGGCGTTGAGGAGAGTGACAGAGGCGATGGAGAGGGGGGAGGGAGGGGTTTTCCTCCTCCACGGCGTGACGGGGTCGGGGAAGACGGAGGTCTACCTCCGTGCGGTGGAGAAGGCCCTCTCGAGGGGATACTCAGCCTGCATCCTCATTCCGGAGATCGCTCTCACCCCGCTCACCCTGGGCAGATTCCAGAGGATGTTCGGCGATGAGGTGGGAGTGTTTCACTCCCGGCTCACGGCAGCAGAGAGGAAAACCCTCTGGGAGAGGGCACGGAAAGGGAAGACGAGGGTTCTCCTGGGACCCAGGAGTGCTCTTTTTGTCCCGCTGAGGAAGACGGGAATCATCGTCGTCGACGAGGAGCACGACCAGGCATACAAGCAGGAAGACGGGGTGAGGTACAACGCCCGGGACCTGGCGATTCTCAAGGGGAACATCCTGTCCATTCCCGTTTTGCTCGGGTCCGCCACCCCTTCCGCGGAATCGTATTTCCGCGCCAGAACGGGCTCCTACGTTTACCTTTCCCTCCCTGAGAGGGTTGCCGAGAGCCGACTCCCCTCCATAGAGGTGGTTGACCTCTCCAATCCGGTGGAGAGAAAGGGGCCGGGGCGCTATCTTTCCCGGAAACTTGTGGAGGCGATGGAGGAGGCCTTTTCCCGGGGAGAGAAGGTGATGCTCTTCATAAACAGGAGGGGTTACGCACCCTGGGTCATGTGCCTCGACTGCGGGCACGTCGAGAGGTGTGAAGAGTGCAGCGTTTCCCTCACTCTCCACAGGGAAGCTGGAGGTCTCCTCTGCCACTACTGCGGACACATGAGGGAGGAGCCCGCTGCCTGCCCCCGGTGCGGAGGAGTGAAAATCGCCGCTCCCGGTCTGGGCACGGAGCGACTCGAAGCTTTTGTTTCATCGCGCTGGAAGGACAGGAGGGTGGCACGAATGGATTCTGATGCGGTGAGGAGGAAGGGGGCCTACGGAGAGATTCTCCGCCGGATGCAGGAGGGGGAAATCGACGTGCTCGTGGGGACGCAGATGATTGCCAAGGGACACGACTTCCCCCGGGTGACCCTCGTGGGGGTGGTCCTGGCGGACCTTTCCCTCTCTTTCCCCGACTTCCGCTCCGCCGAGAGGACCTTCCAGGTGCTCACCCAGGTGGCAGGGCGTGCGGGAAGGAGAGAGAGACCGGGGAAGGTCATTATCCAGACCTTCCACCCGGACCATTACGCCATCACGACAGCGGCACGGCACGATTACGAAGGGTTCATGGAGATGGAGCTTTCCATCCGGGCTGAACTGGGATATCCGCCCTTTACGAGGCTCCTCCTCATCAGGTGCACGGGGCTTAAGGAAGAGGCGGTGAATTCACGGGCGAAGGAAGTGGCCGAACTCCTCCTTGAGAGGTTCGAAGAGAGGTCGGAAGTGAGGGTTCTCGGTCCATCTCCGGCGCCAGTGAAGAGGATAAAGAGGAACTATATCTATCAAATTCTCGTCAAGGCTCCTCCCGATTTCGACTTCGCGCCTCTCATGGGCGAGATTTCCGCTGAGTTCCGGGGGAGGGGAAGGTCGGGGGGCGTGAGAATAGAATTCGACGTGGACCCCTACCAGCTCCTCTACTGACGGCACGCCTTTTGCGCTCTTCTCCGGGAAAAACAGGAGGTGCGAAGATGCGGATCAACTTCATCCTGAACAGGTCGGGCCATCCCGAGAAAAAGCTGGCAGATGTGGAGATTCACTTCGACGAGGGGCTCCTGGCCGGGCTCAAGCTCACGGGCTTTGCCGTCTGGCGAGGGAACGGCGCCAGGGGACCTTTCGTCACTTTTCCCAGCAGGCCTTACGAGGATGCGACGGGTCGTCGCTTCTTCGAGTACCTCAGACCCTCCTCGACCAGTCCCCTTGCTGCGAGGAAGTTTCGGGACTATATAATTGAGGAGTATCTGAAAATCTCCGAGAGCGAGGCTTGAGAAAGGAGGGGGGATGAGCAGAGACAGAGGAAAAATTATTGAAATTATAAGGGTTTTCAGGCTCGCAGCGGCTCGGGGTTTCGTGTCGGGAACGGAGGGAAATGGAAGTATCAGGACGGAGGAGGGGATTTACGTCACCCGGTCGGGTGTTTCCAAAGGTCTCCTGGAACCGGAAGACGTTCTCCTCGTCGGCGAAGACGGAAAGCTCATAGACGGGGAGGGGGACCCTACCTCCGAACTCCCCACTCACCTGGAAATCTACCGGGTTCGTCCCGACGTCCGGGCCGTCTTCCACGCTCATCCCCCCTACTCCACAGCGTACACGCTCCTTGAGGAAAAGTTTCCCTTAAGAGAGGTTGCTGAACTCCTCCTCGTGGCCGGAGAGGTCCCGGTTGTTCCCTACGCCCTCCCATCGAGCCGGGACCTGGCTGATAAGGTTTCCGGTTACGCCGGTGAATCGGACGTTCTCCTTCTCGAGAGGCACGGAGTCATCGGACTCGGGTCATCGATTCTCGATGCTTACCTGAAGGTGGAGATGACGGAGTCGGTCCTGAAAACGATGATGATCGCCCGTCAGGTGGGAAAAACGACTCCTCTGCCGGAGGAGGAAGTGGAGAGGATTCTCCACATGAGAAGGGTTCTGAAAAAGGGTAAGGAATTACCCTGACCGTGCCTGGTCCCAGTCGATCGCGATGTGGAGGGCGTCCTCCAGGTTACGGGCGTAGAGTTTTCTCGCCAGGCGGAGAAGGCCAAGAGCGTTGTCGCCCCTCTCCTTCGTCCTCCTCTCCACGACCGTCCCGATGGGGACTTTCCTCCGATTCACGTAGTCGACTCTGTAAACCGTTACCGTTTTCATCCTTTACGTTGCCCGGACTTCCTTAATATGTATAAAAAAGTTCCATTATGCTTTATATGTTAAAAATTCTATCTAAAAGTGTCAACTCGATTTTCCCCGTCCAACTGAGTGTGGAAATGGTCTGGATGGGGGTATAAAATGGATAAGTTATAAATCTCCAGAAGAGGTTTGAATTTATGAAGAAAAGAGACCTCCACTTCTTGATGATGGTCGTCCTCGTCGTCGGTCTCCTCGTCGTCCTCTCTCTCACGGGGAAACCTCGTTACCTTCCCACTGACGAGGCGCACATGACGGCTACAACCGACGCCCAGTGCCTGGCGTGTCACGGAGAGGAGGCGGAAAATCCGATTCAGAAGATGGAGAAACATCCTCCAAAATACAGGAAGTGTTATCTCTGTCACAGAAAGAAAAAGGGGTAGGGAGTGTGTGAAGAAGTTTCTCGTCATCTCGGATACCCATCAATTGACCGGGGAGAAAGTTCTTGAGGTCCTGGGGGGACGACTCAGCGAGGTGGATGCCGTCATCCACTGCGGGGATGTTGTGGGCCTTCCCGTCCTGGAGGGCTCGAAGAGGTCCGCCCCGTCATTGCCGTTGCGGGAAACATGGACTCCCTCGATATCAAGCGGCGTTATCCGAAGAGGGAAATCCTTCAGGTAGGGGACGTGCGCATCGGTGTGATTCACGGGTGGGGGTCTCCCCACGGAATTGTTTCGAAGATTCTCTACGCTTTCCGGGACGAGAAGGTGGACGCCATCTTTTTCGGGCACACACACGAGAGGTTTCACGAGGTGAGGGATGGGATTCACCTGATTAATCCGGGGTCGCTCCTGGACAGGGTCTTCACGCCGGTCAACTCATACGCCCTGGTAGAGGTGGCGTCTCCCCTTCGGGTCGAGTTCGTGGAGATAGAGAGGTCATGAAAGGTCCCGCCATTGGAGCCCACGTCTCCGTCGCCGGAGGAATCTCCCGGGCCTTTGCAAACGGCGAGGATGCCGGTTGCGACGTGGTTCAGATATTCGCCCGTTTCCCGACGAGATGGGTGACACCACCCCTTTCGGGAAAAGAAGTGGACGCTTTTTTCCGGGAGAGAGAGAAGAGTCCCGTCAGGGTGGTCGCAACCCACGCAAGTTACCTCATCAACGTGGCTTCTGAAGACGAGAGGTTGAGGGAGAGGTCCATCGAATCGTTGAGAGACGAACTTCGCCGGGCAGAGACGCTGGAAATCGGAAACGTCGTCCTCCACCCGGGGAGCAGCGGGAATTCCTCCGTTGACGAGGCCCTCACACGTGTGGCGCTTTCTGTCAGGTCTGCTCTCGAGGGGGTCAAGGGGGTGACACTCTGTCTGGAAGTGACGGCAGGTCAGGGAAATTCGCTGGGGTATCGCCTCTCGCACCTGAGAGAAATCATCGACCGGGCGGGAGGAGATGAGAGGCTCGCCGTGTGCCTCGACACGTGCCACCTCTTCGCTGCGGGATACGACATCGCCACGAAAAAGGGGTTCGATTCTTTCCTCCGCGAACTGGACGAGCTGGGGCTTTTGCCTCTCGTTCGCGTCATTCACGTGAACGATTCGAAGAGGGAAATGGGGTCCCGGGTGGACCGGCACGAGCACATACTCGAGGGGCAGATAGGCAGGAGGGGCTTTGCGAACTTCCTTAAAAGTGAAATGTTTCAGGGTGTGCCCTTCATCATCGAGACTCCGAAAGGGGACAGCCCGGCAGAGAGCGACAGGAGGAACATCGAGAAACTCAGGCGCATCGCCAGGAGGTAGGAAATGGACTTTCAGGAATTGACATCCCTGGCAAAGCACAGGAAACAGACATTCGGGAGGATAGTCAAGTGCGAGATGTACCGTGTGGACGGAGGGTTTCTCGCCATCACGCGGATGCACGACGACTTCCACGACATTGCCCTCGCGCTCCTTCTTGATGAATCTTATGAAGTGAAAGACGCGGCCGTGTCCATGGAGAGGATTCCCTTCCCGCAGTGCGAGGAGAAACCGCCGGAGACGGTGAAGAGGCTCGTGGGGCTCCGGGTCTACGAGAGAGGAGTCCTCAAGAAGGTCCGCCAGCTCATCCCCCGCGTCGAGGGGTGCACCCACCTCTTCGAGATGATTGAGTCCACCTTCCGGGCCGTCTTCTCCGGGTCATACAATGTCATCGGCGCTTCTTTCGAAGGGGCTCTCGACCTGACCCTGGAAGAAGAGAGGCAACTCTGGATGTCCACGCCGATTCTCGCAGATACCTGTTACTCCTTTTCCCGGGACCAGGTAAACGAGGAAGTTCTCCGTCAGGCGAGGGAGAAGGTGGAGAGGGCGAAGGAAGTGGCGAAGAAAATAAGAGTGCTCAGGGAGGAGTGACGATGGACGAAAGGACGGCGAAGCTGGCACAGATTCTCGTCAGGCACTCGCTCAGAGTGAAGAGGGGAGAGGTTGTCAGAGTGTCGGGAAACGACCTGGCGAAACCGCTCGTCCTCGCCTGTTACAGAGAGGTCCTCAGGGCGGGGGGGCATCCCCTTCTGGATGTTTCCTTTGACGAAGCGGGAGAGATATTTTACAGGGAAGCCAGGGATTTTCAGGTGGACTTCCTCGCCCCTTCGAAACTGTACGAGGCGAAGAAGATTGACTGTGCCATCTTCATCCACTCGCCCCTCAATACGAGGATGCTCACGAGCGTCGACCCCCGGAAGATTTCCCGGCGGAGAAAAGCGACGAAGCCCGTCTCCGACGCAATCATGAAGCGTGTCAGGTGGGTTCTCGTGAACTTCCCGACGCCAGCCCTCGCGCAGGAAGCGGAGATGTCCCTCGGGGAGTACGAGGATTTTCTCTTCGGCGCCTGCCTTGTCGACTGGAAGAAGATGGAGAGGAGGCTCAGGAGGATAAAAAGAGTGATGGAAAAGACGAAGGTGGTTCGAATCGTGGGGAGAGAGACAGACCTGACCTTCTCTATCGAAGGGAGGAAAGCCATTATCTGCGCGGGGGAATGCAACATGCCCGACGGGGAAATTTTCACGGCCCCCGTCGAGGGAAGCGTGGAAGGGGAGATATATTACGAGTTTCCTGCCATTTACGGGGGGAGGGAGGTTTCCGGTATCCGCCTCGTTTTCAGAAAGGGCAGGGTTGTGGAGGCGAAGGCGGAGAAAAACGAGGGACTCCTGAAGGCTCTCATCGACACCGACCGGGGGGCGCGGATTCCCGGGGAATTCGGAATTGGCTACAATGACGGGATTACGAGGTACACGAGGGACATCCTCTTCGACGAGAAGATTGGAGGGACCATCCACATCGCGCTGGGGAAATCTTATGCCGAGTCGGGAGGAAAGAACGACTCCGCTCTCCACTGGGACATGGTGAAGGACCTGAGGAAGGAGGGGGAGATATACTTCGACGGGAAACTGGTATTTCAGAAGGGGAAGTTCGTCTGGGATGAGAAGGGAGATTGAACCTGAAGGGAGACCGACATGAGGAAGAAGTTCGTCCGAACTGTTCCTTTCGTAGCCGCATTCCTTTGTCTGCTCGTCGCGTCCGCTCTGGCGTCAGGGGTCAAGTACACCCTGGAAAACGGGATGACCGTCGTGATGAAGGAAAACCACCTTTCCCCCATCGTGGCCGTGCAGGTGTGGGTAAAGGCAGGTTCCGCCACGGAGCCTCCCGAATATGCCGGAATTTCCCACGTCCTCGAGCACATGGCCTTCAAGGGGACGAAGAAGAGGGGGGTCGGAGAGATAGCGAAGGAGGTGGAGGCTCTGGGGGGAGACATCAATGCCTACACCACCTTTGATCACACCGTCTATCACATCACCATTTCCTCGAGGTATCTGGAAAACGCCCTGGAGATTCTCGCCGATACCCTCGAAAATTCCGTCTTCGACGAGAAAGAGCTCAGGAAAGAAGTGGAAGTTGTGCTCGAGGAGTACCGGATGAACGAGGACGACCCCGACCGGGTGTCCACGAAGCTCCTCTTCTCAACCTTCTTCCGGAAGCATCCCTACGGAAGGCCCGTCATCGGCTTCCCG
>RFHC01000062.1 GCA_003696505.1 Deltaproteobacteria bacterium | reverse complement strand
TCGTCAAAGGATAACTTCTTCGGTTCACTCTCCGCTGAAGGAGGGAGGGCTTTCTCCTCCCGGGGTGCCTTCGCCGGGAGAGTCCTCTCTTTTTCCCCGGCGCCCGGCGCCGCTTCTTTTCCTCGAAAGAGAGAGTTAAGAGATGCGCAGTGTGAGAGCGTGAAAGCAATCAGGAATGCGACAGCGCCTGCTGAGAGGATTTTTTTCCAGCCCTTCACGCTTCCTTTCTCTCCCCCGCCGGTGTTCCCGCCATGGCCCGGTCCAGGTCGCCTGACTCGACGAGCTCCACGAAGACGTCGGTTATTTCCGGGTGAAACTGTATTCCCCGGTATCTTTTTATCTCCTCAAGAGCTTCCGAGCGGCTCAGCCCGTCCCGGTAGGGCCTCCTCGTCGTCATGGCGTCGAAGGCGTCTGCGATAGCGATGATTGCCGCGAAGAGAGGGATGGAGTCTCCCGCGAGACCGGAGGGGTATCCGCTTCCGTTGTACCACTCGTGGTGGTAGAGGACAGCGGGGATGTGCTTTTTCAACTGATCCGAGAGGGAGAGGATTTCCGCCCCATCTCCCGGATGCCTCATCATGATTTCGAATTCCTCCTCGTTCAGCCGGTCCTGCTTGTGAAGGATTCTGTCGGGCGTGCGGATTTTCCCCACGTCGTGGAAGAGGCAGGCCATTTCCAGGTCCCTCAGCTGCTCTTCCCCCAGCCCGAGCCTCTCGCCGATGAGGACGGAAATCCGCGCGACCCTGGTGGAGTGGCCGAACGTGTACTCGTCCCGGGCGTCGATTGCCGCGGCCAGGATTCGGACGGTCGAGACGTAAGCGTCTTCCAGTTCCTTCGTGTACCTTCCCAGCTTTTCCTTCTGCTCTGTAATGACCCGTGCCATTTCGTTGAAGCTCTTCGTCAGTTCTCCAATCTCGTCTCTTGAGTAGATGCGGAGTTCTCCAGAAAGTTTCCCGTCCTTCAGAAGGGAGACACCCTCCTGGAGGTTTCTGATGGGAGTGGTGACGAAAGCGGAGAGGAAGAAAGCGAGAAGGACTCCCACGACGGTAACCCCGGCCGAGAAAGCCCCTATCTTCCACCGGGCACCCACCTTCAGGTTTTCGAGAATGGAGGCATCGATGCCCAGGTAGACCTTACCGAGTATTTTCCCGGCGAAGACGATGGGGGTGCGGAATTCGAAGACCTTTCCCTTCGGAGTTTCCACAACTCTCACGGAAGAGCCGTCCTCTTTCACCTCGAGGACCTTTCCCTCCCTCTCCTCGTATTTCGTCCCCATGAGGGAAAGGTCGGAGTGGGAGACGACCGTCCCGGAGTCGTCCACCGTTGCGAGGTAGAGCACCTCCTCCTGCTCGCTCAGACGGGCGGAGAGGTTGTCCAGGGCGAGCCTGTCGGCGGAAACGATGCTGTATCCCGCAGCCGTGGCGGTGCTGTGAGTGAGAGAGAAACCCTTCCTGATGAGGGAACGGAGAAGGTATTCGTCCATTATCCTCGTCACGACGAAAGCGCTGATGAGGGTGATGACGAGGACGACGAGAAAGATGAAGAAGGATATTTTTAACCTGATGCTCGTAAACACGGGCGCACCGTCCGGGATGGTACATTAAACTATATACCATCTCGGACGGGATTGCCCGTTTTTTAAGGCAGAAGATTCCCCGTCAACTCAGGAAGGGTTAACCGGACGTTTCCTCTTCTCCTCCCGAATTGCTGTAAGCGTAGAGAGCACCGAGGGCAACGTACATGCTGAGGATGTTGAAGGTGGCATCCTCGCTGGACTTCTTCCCTCTCCTGGCGGCATAAAGAGTGAGAACTCCGGCGAGGAAAAAAGGGGAAAGGACAAAAGAGAGCGCGCTGGCAGCAGCCGCGTATACGGCGAAAGAAAACGTCGTCCCCACCATAAGGGACACCGATTTGAGGAAGGTCGTGAGAAACAGGTACGGCCCAAAACCCGCTGAGGAGACGAGAGCCTGCCCTCCCCCGATGATGAACATCTTTCGAAAGAGCTCCAGCGCCGTCTTCGAGGTTAGTTTATCCACCCCCGTGAATTCCTTGAGGACCTTCATCTCCTCCTCAGTCAGCCCCTCGCAGGCGCGGTGAAAATAGGCGTCGAGGTTTCTCCTTTTCTCATCGCTCAGGTCAGCGAGAAACCCCTCCGCGCTTTCAAAGAGGGAGACGATGCATCGGGCAACGCAGTAATCCCGCATGTCCTCTTCCGGAATTCCCGATATACCCTGCTTTTCCGCAAGGTAGGAAAGGAACTTCGACTCGAGCTCGTCGTTACTTTCCTGAGGGGAAACCTTCAGCTTCTGGCGGAGAACGGCGAGGAATTCCTCGTCCACTCTGTCCCCCGGAAGAGAATTAAGCCTCGCCATCTCCTTCTCGAACTTCTTGCTGAACCCCTTATTCTCAACTGCCTTCGCGGACAGCTCGAGGATCCGGGAGAGGAAATCCTCCGATTGAGAAACGAGCTTCTTCGCTCCGTCGAATAAGGGAGATGCAGAGGACGCCTGGAC
>RFHC01000061.1 GCA_003696505.1 Deltaproteobacteria bacterium | reverse complement strand
TGAATTAAGGCATGGATTAATGAGGTTAAGAGCTAAAGAATACGACGCAGTTGTCGATATCCAGGGGAATTTAAAAAGCGGTCTGGTCACCTTTTTCTCCAGGTCACCCGTCAAGGGGGGGTTTGCCAGGGATGGTGTCAGAGAATTTCCTAACCTTTTCTTCACGAATAAAAAGGTAAAACTTACTCCAGAAGATATCCACATCACCCTGAAATATCTAAGGGTGGTCTCTGGCACTCTGGGGATCGATGTGCCTCAGGGTTTTGATTTTTACCCAACCCTCTTCCCTGATGATAAAGAAAGGGAAAGTGTCAGAGCAAGAGAATTGTTTGGAAATGACGAAGTGGAAAGTTTCCGAATCGCAATTCATCACGGCACCACGTGGGAAACGAAAGGAATATCACCGGAAAGGTGGAGGCGTGTCCTTGAGACAATTGTGGATGCTGCGATGGAGCGGGGGAAAAGACCTGAGGTTTACTTCACGTGGGGGAACGAGGAGGAGCGCAAGCAGGCGGAGGCCATTGCCAGGGGTGTCAGAGAAAGAGGGGAAAATTGCCGGATTACCGTTACTCACAAAATGTCCATTGGCGAGCTCATCGCCTTTATGTCATTGATGGATCTGGTTATCGGGCCGGATACCGGACCTGTTCACCTCGCTGCAGCAGTTGGTGTGAAGACGATTTCTTTTTACAGAGTGACGCGAGCGGAGAGAAATGCTCCGAGAGGGAAAAGGCACGTATCCATTCAGGCAGATGTTCACTGTGCAGGGTGTCTCAGGAAAGAATGTCCCCACAGGGAAATGTGTGAAGAAGCAATACGTCCAGAGCTTTTTCGGGAGGCTCTGTTTACCCTGCTCGCGGAAGGCTGAAACAGGATCGGATATATTCCTCAAATCCAGGGCTCCCGAAACAGATTTTTCTGAGTTCTCGGCTGCCGATTTCCGGTAACCCTGCTATTTGTGTAAAGAGGGTTAGGAAATACCTTCTTATTCTATTCCTATCTTTACCGAGACGGAGAACGATCAAATCATCTTCTGAAACTTCCACATCTATCTTTTTTCCGAAAGCGTAGAAACCCAGCGTGCTCCTGTCATATTCCATTGGGTGCTTACATATTCCTGCCCTGACCGGGTTTTGGTAAATATACCTCACGCAACTGTCGTAATACTCGTCTGAAGAAATAATAAGGGACCGATATCTGTCCTTCCACAGATGCCCGCACCTCCCGAGGAGTTTATTTATCTTCCGGGCAAGTTGGGAGTTGATGTACTGGAACGCCTTATCCAGGTTAGGTTCGGTCAACTTGAGAATGAGGTGATAATGGTTATCCATGAGGACGACGTGGAATACTTTCAGGTGATATTTACGGATGGCTTCGTTGAGAACTGAGACGAAAATTTTAATTATCTTTTTCCCGGGTAATTCCTTCAGATGGAAATTCCTGTTATTCGTCTGAGTCATGATGTGATAAGGGTATTCTGTCTGAATGATTCTGAGTGGTCTTCCCATTTGAGACGCCTCCGAGTTTTTCTCGAGGACCTTGCGTTTTTTGTGCCAGTTGTCTCAACCGGGAAAAATCAAAAAAGGCTTTAATGTCTACCGGTTAAAAGTTGATAAAACGGTTCCCTTGTGTTACCATCTATGGGCTCTTTCAAAAGGGTTCGAAATCTGAACTCTGTAGTCCAGATAAAAAAATTCCGTGGGAGGAATGGCGATGGAGAAATTGGAAAACGGGAAAGAATTGACCTGGGAAGAGTGGGCGAGAGAGCACACTGACCCGGGCAGAGTGAGGACAAAGCCGGAGGCGTTAAGCGGCCTTCTCGTGCTCGATATGAGTTACGGAAATTTCGCCGGGCTTTTCTGTTCGTCTACTCTCGCGGAATTCGGTGCCAGAGTCATCAGGGTGGAGCCCCCTGAAGGGGACGTTGCGAGAAAATTTTCTCCCTTTGGGTTGAAGGTCTCTGACACCGGACTGGCGTATATCGCGGAGGCGAGGAATAAGGAGCACATAACGTTGAACATCGAAACGGAGAGGGGGAGGGAGATTCTCCGGACTCTTGTGAAGAAGGCAGATGTTCTCATTGAGACATTTCCCGCAGGGTATATGAGCGAGCTTGGTGTGGGCTATCCTGAGCTTAAGGAAATCAATCCGGGCCTTGTATACGTGGCAATAAACGTTTTCGGTCAATACGGTCCTGAGGCGAGGAAGGGGAGGAAGGTGTCAGAGGTTGTTGCGGAGGCCCTTTCCGGGCTTGTGTACGTGACGGGTGAACCGGAAGGGGAAGTTCCTGAGGAACATCGTGTCCCGACGAAACACGGGAACTGGATGGCCTGGTATGCCGGTGGCGGATTCGCTGCCCTGGCCGCCCTGGCAGCGCTCCATTTTCGTAACCTCACAGGGAAGGGCCAGCTTATTGACGTGTCAGAGTCAGAGAGTCTGATGCGTTTCATCGATTACAACTGCCTCTGGTATCACGCTTTTGGGAATGTGAGAGAACGAGTTGGGAACTACGATCCCGCTGTTTTCCCATACACCTATGTGAAGAGCAAGGACGGGTATACCTTTCTCGCCGGTTTCAGTGACATTAACTGGACGGCTTTGACGACGATTATGAAAAATCCGGAACTCAGGGAGAGGTATCCGACCATTTTCGAAAGGTTACAGCTGAAGAACGAGATGGAGATCCACAGGGAGCTGGAGAAGTGGGCACAGAACTACACTTCGGATGAAATTCTCGCCATGGTTCAGGAATACGACAGGACGGTGGGGAAAGGTGTCGTTGCCACGGGTCGCGTGAATACCCCGAAAGACACGGTGTCAGAGGACAACTGGTGGGAGAGGGGGGTATTCAAAAAGGTCAAAGACCCGATTTACGGTGAACTCCTCATCCAGATGCCCCCGTGGAAAATGACGGAGACGCCACCCCGGGTAAAGAGCGTGTGCAAACCGGTGGGAGCGGACAATGGGTATGTGTATGGTGAGTTTTTCGGGTTCGGCAAAAAAGCTCTCGAAGAATTGAAAAAAGAAGGCGTCATCTGAAGGAGGCCAGTGATGGAGAGAGAAAAATACTTTGAATACACGGAAAACATCTTCGATTTGAACAAGGTCTTTGACAAGCCTGAGGCACTGAAGGATATCCGTGTGGTGGAGTTCGGGACGCTCGTGCTCGGCCCGGCTACTGCCACCTTTCTCGGAGAACTCGGTGCTGAAGTGATAAAAGTGGAGCTTCCTGGTGCGGGAGACACGATGAGGTCTCTGACACCGTGGGGGCAGTTCTGGAAGAACGCTGCTCTGGGCTGGCTTTCTGAGGCTCGCAACAAGTACCACGTGGCTATTGACGTTCACACCGAGAAAGGCCAGGAGCTTTTCAAGGAGCTTATTTCCCGCTCCGATGTTCTCGTAGAGAACATGAGGGCGGGGACGCTGGAGAGGAAGTTCGGGATCGGATACCGGCAGTTGAAGGAGATAAATCCGCGTCTTATCTACATTGCCAATTCCGGTTTCGGGCAGTGGGGTCCTTTCTCCGTGGGAAGAGCTTCCTATGACGCGGTTGCCCAGGCGGTATCCGGCTTGGCGAGCATTACCGGATTTCCCGGTCACCCGCCGCTCAAAGCGGGGATCTGGGTTGGAGATTACTACGGGGCGCTCATGGCGGCTGTGTCGGTGCTGGCTGCGCTCTATTACAGGGATAAGACGGGGAAAGGGCAGTACATCGACTTTTCCCAGTCGGAAAACCTGATTCGCGCTCTCGACTGGACGTGGATTTATTACGGCCTGACAGGTGAGAACCGGGAGCGGGCGGGGAACAGAGACCTTGCCATCGCTCCCTCGAACATCTACCGTGCCAGAGATGGGTTTGTGGCGGTCAGCGCCATCAATGATGACGAGTTCAGGAACCTTGTCCGGGCAATGGGGAGAGAGGACCTTCTCTCCGATAGTCGCTTCGAAAATCTGGAGGCGCGACTCATTAAAGAGAACAGTGAGGCCCTCGACCTTATCATCAAAGAGTGGGTGAGCGACAGGAGTGTCAGAGAAGTGGAAGAGCTCGGGGAGAAGTTCGGTTTCGGCGCTGCCGGGGTGAAAAACGCGAAGGACCATTACGAGAGCGAGCATCTCCGGGTTCGAGGGTCTGTCTGGTCAGTGGACGACCCGATTTATGGAGAAGTGGTTGAATATGGACCGGTGCCAAAGTTGTCGGAGACGCCGGGTCGTATTAAGTGGGCAGGGAAACCGGTGGGCTTCGACAACGAGAAGATTATTGGAGAACTGCTCGGATATTCCCACGAGGAAATTCGCAAACTGGAGGAAGAGGGCGTTATCGGCAAGTGGGCTGATGCTATCGGACGCAAGCCGCCCGAAGATTTCGAAGGGTAACTGGATGGTGTCAGAGTAAATTTTAGGGTTATATAAGGGAGAGGGGTAACCTCTCCCTTTTTTATTTTTCCTCCTCCCGGTAAACCATTGAGGCTATGGGCTGATATGTTGGCATGATGATAATTTCAGATATGTTTACGTGCTCTGGTCGTGTAGCTGCGAAAATCACTGCCTCTGCGACGTCCTCGGCTGTTAACGGGGTCGTTTTTTCGTAGACCTTTTTCGCCCTCTCCGTGTCCCCTCGAAAACGGACGATGCTGAACTCCGTTTCCACCATTCCCGGGTCGATGGAAGTGACGCGCACCTTCTTCCCGAAAAGGTCAAGTCGCAGGGCTTTGCTCAGCGCGTTGACTGCCCATTTGGTTGCACAGTAGACGTTTCCCCCCTGGTAGACCTCGTGGCCGGCTATAGACCCGATATTAATGACGTGACCGCTGTTTCTCGCTACCATGCCGGGAAGGATAACTCGAGTGACGTAAAGAAGTCCCTTAATGTTCGTGTCAATCATCTCCTCCCAGTCTTCGTAAAGGCCTTCATGGAGAGGGATGAGGTTTCTGCTTAAACCGGCATTGTTCACGAGGATGTCGACATTTTTCCACTCCTCGGGGAGATTTCCCAGTTTTTCCTCTACAGCCTCCCGATCTCGCACGTCCAACTGAATGGGAAGGGTCTTAATTCCGAACTTTCCGGAAAGTTCTCGCGAAAGTTCCTCTATTCGATTTATTCTTCGTGCAGTGAGGATGAGGTTTACCTTCTCAGATGCAAATTTTTCTGCGCAGGCTTTCCCGATTCCGGAACTTGCCCCGGTAATGAGGACGATTTTCCCTTCCAGGACCCCCATAAAACACCTCCCGAGCTTTTTCCTGGGATTTTACCTGAGGAGAGAGGGATTTGTAAAAAGGGAGAGAATAAAAGAAATGGTGGGCCCTCCCAGATTCGAACTGGGGACACCAGGATTTTCAGTCCTGTGCTCTACCAACTGAGCTAAAGGCCCACCGAAAAAGACACCATCTCCGGAAAATTAAATTTATACTAACCCTCCCGAAATTGTCAAGACGTTCCGTTGGTAAGGACGATTTCTGACAGAGACAGGTCGGTGTCAGAGTAAAAATCAATTGCTTTCCCGGGAGGAAGCCGGTGCCAGAGGAAAAACTCGAAAGAGGTTGACGGCGGGGTTAAACTTATTTAAACTTTAGCCTTCGATTTCCGTCTCGCAACGGGAAAAGTATTCGTGTGCCCTGAAAAAGCGGCTCCCTCCCCTGAGGTGAGATAAATTCCTCGGGAGGTGTCAGAGTAAACTTTTCCTGGAAAGCGAGATGGATTTTTTTGAGGAGAGTTCCTGTGTTTGAGTCCTTAACAGAGAAATTTGAACAGATTGTCCGGACTCTTCGGGGGAAAGGGAAGATAACCGAGGAGAACATCCAGGACGCTGTCCGGGACGTCAGGCGTGCACTCCTCGAAGCCGACGTCAACTACAGAGTTGTCAAAGAATTCGTGGAAAGGGTTCGGGAGAAATCACTCGGCGAAGAGGTCCTCAGGTCTCTGACACCGGAGCAGCACTTCATTAAGATAGTTCACGAAGAACTCACCTCCCTGATGGGCTCAGAGGCAGAACCGCTCAATCTCAAGCGAACTCCTCCCGTCCCTCTTTTTGTCGTCGGGCTTCAGGGTTCCGGGAAGACGACGACGGCGGCAAAACTCGCCCTCTACCTGAAGAAGCAGAAGAGAAGGCCGATTCTCGTTGCGGCCGACGTTTACCGCCCTGCGGCGATTGACCAGCTCAGGACGCTGGGAAAGCAGATTAAGGTGGAAGTGTACTCTGACACCGAGGGGAAAGGGAGTCCCGTAGATATTTGCCGGGAAGCGGTGAGGTACGCGGAACTGAACGGCTACGACACGGTCATCGTGGACACGGCGGGGCGTCTCCATGTGGATGAAGAGCTCATGCAGGAACTGGAAGCGATGAAGGAGGCCGTGTCCCCCCAGGAAGTCCTCCTTGTTGCCGATGCCATGACGGGGCAGGACGCGGTGAATGTGGCGCAGACTTTTCACGAGCGCGTCGGAATTACCGGAGTGGTACTCACCAAGCTGGACGGCGACGCGAGGGGTGGGGCAGCTC
>RFHC01000060.1 GCA_003696505.1 Deltaproteobacteria bacterium | reverse complement strand
GTACTAATATTTATAACCCCCGTTTTATTGGCGGTCAACTGTTTTTTTGAGAGAAAAGGGACTTAAAAGCATAAAATATAAAATTATATTTAATGAGGGTATAAAAATATAGGATATGGATTAAAATAGAATTTTGATTCCTCTTGCGGGTCGGTTCATCTGTCTCAGGAAACCCGGGGTTGCAACCTGCCTCCCGAATTCCGGTTGAAATATCTTCGCCGTGGAGACTTCCAAGAATCCGGAATACGGGATGCGGAGTTTGTCGACGGCTTCTAGCGAATCCACGGTTATCCTACCATGGAACATGCGAGTAACGGGTATTTCATGCGACAGGTGAACAAGGCAAACGGAGAAGGAGCATAAATCTGGATTTTAAGGACCGGGATGCGGGACTTTGCCCCGGCGAGTACGTTGGGGCGTATGGACCGTCCCCTTTCGATGATATAATTTTCATTTGCAGAAAGAGACCGGAAGAGTGCCTATGCCAGGGAAAGCTTACATACACACCTTCGGGTGCCAGATGAACGAGTACGACTCTGCCCGGATGATGGGACTCCTCCAGAAGATGGGGTTTGACCCGGCCGGGTCCCCCGAAGAGGCAGACGTCATCATCGTCAATACCTGCTCCGTCCGGGAGAAGGCGGAGCAGAAGGTATACAGCCTCCTGGGACGACTGAAAGTCCACAAGAAGAGGAGGGGGGCCACCATCGCCGTGGGCGGGTGCGTCGCCCAGCAGCTGGGGGAGAAAATTTTTGAGAAAGCCCCTTATGTGGACGTTGTCTTCGGGACGCACAACATCGACCGTCTCCCCGAAATGATTTCCCGGGCCCGCGGTGAAGGAGAGAGAGTGTCGGGGCTGGAGATGTGGGAGAGGCCCTCCACCTTTGAGGGAGACCAGTACCTCGAGGAGGGAACCGTTAAAGCCTACGTCACCATCATGACGGGGTGTGACAACTTCTGCGCCTACTGCATTGTTCCCCTCGTCAGGGGCAGGGAGTACAGCAGGCCCTCCCGCGAGGTCCTCGACGAGGTGAGGCGGCTGGCAGAGAGGGGAGTGAAAGAGGTCATCCTCCTCGGTCAAAACGTGAACTCCTACGGGAAAAAGAACGGGGATTGCTCCTTCCCCCACCTCCTCAGACAGGTCTGCCGGATAGACGGTATCGAGAGGGTCCGCTTCGTTACCTCCCACCCGAAGGATTTCTCCGATGACCTGGTCTCCTGCTTCGGTGAGTTTGAAAAGCTCTGTCCCCACCTTCACCTGCCTGCTCAGAGCGGGTCGGACAGGATTCTCGAGAGAATGGGGAGGAAGTACACCAGGGACCACTACCTTTCCATCGTAGAGAAGTTGAGAAAGGTCCGTCCTGACATAACCTTCTCCTCTGACTTCATCGTCGGCTTCCCGGGCGAGACCGATGAGGATTTCCGGCAGACCCTCTCCCTCATCGAGGAAGTGCGCTACGACATTTCTTTTTCCTTCCGCTATTCCCCCCGACCCGGCACGAGGGCAGCCGGTTTCGAAGACCAGGTCCCGGAAGAGGTGAAGAGGGAAAGGCTCATCGAACTCCAGTCCCTCCAGAACAGAATCACCCTGGAAAACTACCGGTCCATGGTGGGGAAAAAGGTGGAGGTTCTGGTTGAGGGTCCGTCGAAAAGGGACGATAATAAATATACGGGCAGGACGCCCTGCAACAAAGTCGTCAACTTCGAGGCAAGGGAAGACGTAAAGGGTCAATTCATAACCGTGGAAATCGTTGACGCCTTTTCTCATTCCCTCGCCGGCCGCCCTGTGTAAGGAGGGGGTTATGAAAGAAGTCAGGGTCCTTGGTATAACCATCGACCCGGTGACGAACTCTCCCATCGTCATCCTCAGGGACCTGGAGAAGAAAGTGACCCTCCCCATCTGGATCGGAATTCTGGAAGCCAACTCCATTGCCATGGAACTGGAGAAGATGAAGCTCCCCAGACCGATGACCCACGACCTCTTGAAAAACGTGATTTCCGAGTTTGGAGGAAAGGTCCTGCGGGTGGAAATCACCGACCTGAGGGAAAACACCTATTACGCCGTCATCTACCTCAAGCAGGGAGAGAAGACTCTCCAGATCGACTCCCGCCCGAGCGACGCCATCGCCCTCGCCCTGAGATGCGACGCTCCCATTTACGTCTACGAATCGGTCTTCGAAAAGGCTTTCAGCATCGAGGGGGAAGAGAGCGAGGAGGCGAAGGACAGGTGGACGAAGCTCCTGGAGATGCTCGACCCGGAGGACTTTACGAAGTACAAAATGTGACGATGGAGCGGGATGGACGTTCAACGATTCATCATCGTGGTGGACGATAGCGTTTCCTCGCGCCGGTCCTCGAGTCTCCTCGTGGATGGACGAATCGTCGGAATCACATTTCTCTCCTCCGACGACACCCTTTCCACGCCGCAACTCCTCGAAGGGGCCTCCGTCGTCGCCATCAACGGGGACACGGTCCCGGAAGAAAAGGTCCCGCCTCTTTTGAAACTCATCAACGGAAAGGCTCCCTTCGTCGTGTCCCGTTCCCCTCTCCCCCTGAAGCGCATCGGGAAACTCGCCCTCGAGGAGGGGGGAGAGGAAAAGGAGACGGAGGAGAACGTCCTCGAGCGCCTCATGAAGGAGAGCCTCGAGTATTACCAGCTCGCCTCCGTCTACCAGAAGTGCCTCAAAATTATCACCTCATACGATTACGAGAAACTCCTCTCCACCATATCCGACACCTTCATGCACGAGTTGAAGGTGGACTCCTGCGTTCTCTGGCTTGCAGAAGAGAAGCAGGGTGATGAGTACACCATCGCCTCGGTGAGAGGGCTCATCACCATCGACGCAGAAGGGTCCCGCTTTTCCCTGACGAAGATGGATTTCTTCGAGGAGGTGAATAACCTTTACCCGTTTGAGTTTGCTCCCGAGGGAGAGAAGAACCCTTTCCTCTATGTGCCCCTTGCCTACGGCGGATTTCCCATCGGACTCGTCAAACTTGGCCGGAAACTATCGGGAAAACCTTACACCCAGAAGGACAGGGCGCTGGCGAAAGTCATCGCCGACCACTCGGCATTTGCCCTGAAAAACCTCGAAAAGATTCAGCGCCTGGAAAAGGTTACCCTCCTCGACCCGGAGACGAAAGTCTACTCGGAGACATTTTTCCGCGACTTCTTCATGAAAGAGGCAGCGAAATCGGAAAGGTTCAAGCGCCCCCTCACCCTCGTCCACATGGTCATCGAGAACTACTCCTTTCTCATATCTCGCGCGAAGGAGACGGTGGTCCATGAGAAACTGTCGGACATCCTCGCGGTGGTGGGACAGACTCTCCGGGACTCCGACATCATATCCCGCCTGGACAGCAACCGCTTCTGCATCCTCCTCCCGGAGACCGATTACCTGGGGGGACTCATCACAATCCGGAGATTGAGAAAGGCGATGAAAAAGGCCCTCTCCTTCGAGTATTTCGACAGGGACCTGACCTTTGAGGTCGTCATGAGGGCGGTATCCTTCCCCTCCGAAGGGAGGACCCTGGAGGAGTTGAGCGAAAAGGCGGAGCAGAAGTTCCTCGCCTTCAAGCGGAGCACGGTCTCGAAGTACCGTCTCTACGACAGGGAACTCTGGGACATATTCGACGTGATTTTCGGTCCGGGCCGCAGGATGAGCGACGAGGCGAGGGGCAAAAACGGGAAGGGACCCAGGGTGAGGTCCGACTTCGGACGAAACCGCTACTTTTACATGTCAGCTGACGAGTGCCTGAAGTTCGTCGAGGTCGTCGCCCACGACCTGGCGATAGACAGGGAGACCAGGGGCATCATCGTCGTGGCCGGGCCCAGGCCTGAACTGGTGAGGCAGGCCCTGGCAACCTTCGACCTCTCGGAAGTGAGCGGGAAGAAAGTTTACATCCTCGGTACGTCTGTCGTTCCGAAAATGGAGACGGGAAACATCATCGTCGTCCCGACGGGAGATTCCCGTCTCGACCGGAACTTTCTCCTCGTCTACCTGAAGGAAACGGGAGCCTACGCCGTACTCGGAAGGATTGAGGGTGACCGTATGTGGGGCTTCAACACCTCCGACGAGGTCCTCGTGGAGATACTTTACGAGAAGGTGCAGGAACTCTATCTCATCCAGGGTGGGTTCTGAGATGGTCGGTGCCGAAGGGAAAAAGGTCGTCGTCGCAGAGAAGGACCGGGAAATCCTCAACGAGATAGCCTCCAACCTGGCGCTCAAGGGGTACGAGGTTTTCACGGCCCAGGACGGCTCGAAGGCCCTGGAGATTTCCCTCCTCAAACTCCCGGACCTCATCGTCACCGACATGAATCTCCCCATCCTCCCCACCCAGAAACTGGTGCAGATTCTCCGCTCCAACCCGAGGACGAGGGACATTCCCATCATCTACCTGTCAGAGGAGGAGCGGAGCATCCCCACCTTCCAGCCGGGGAAAGACGACTTCGTCCGGAAGCCGTTCAACATGAGCGAGTTCCTCCTTCGAGTGGCAAAAATCCTCGATTACCGGGGAATGAGCACCACCTTCGTCTCCGGAGACACGGAAGTGTCGGGGAAGCTTTCTCACGTTTCCCTGCCCGACATCCTCCAGATGTTCTCTCTCAACAGGAGGACCGGCATTCTCCACGTGGAATCCCCCGGAGTAACGGGGTCCATATACATCAAGGATGGAGAGGTCGTTTCCGCCATAGCCGGCCAGGCCGTGGGAGAGAAGGCATTCTACAGGCTCCTCTCGGCGATGGAGGGTGAATTCCAGTTTGTTCCGGGGGACTTCGAAACGAGGAGGACCATAAAACAGACGACGAGCAACCTCGTCCTCGAAGGCGTGCGCCGCATTGACGAGTTGCGGAAGTTGAGAGAGACTTTCTCCCACACGGAAGATTCGGTGGAACTTCTCAGAGACCCGTCGGAAGTTCCCATGACGTCGAACCCGGTTGTCCGGGAAGTCCTGATGCTCCTCGAATTCTATCATCGAATAGACGAGATTCTCGACGCC
>RFHC01000059.1 GCA_003696505.1 Deltaproteobacteria bacterium | reverse complement strand
GTCTTTTAGGGGGCCGGAACAAACAGGGCGGGATTTCGGATTTCGGAATGCGGAATGCGGAATCCTTCAAAGGCGAATTGCCGGAACAACGAGCAAACGATCCTCCGATCCACCGAACAACCGAAAACGCCCGGAGGGGAGCGGTTTATCCGCTCCCGTTCCATTTTTACCCGCTCCCCTACCAGGGTTCCCTTTTTCCTCAGGCAGCTTTATTTAATCTTTCCAGTTCCTCCAGGACCTGGCGGGCGTGGCCTTTGGCCTTCACCTTTTCCCAGACGTGGGCAATCCGCCCTTCCGGGTCGATGAGGTAAGTGGTCCGGACGACGCCCATGGACTCACGACCGCACATCTTCTTCAACTGCCAGACTCCGTATTTCTGGAGGACCTCTTTCTCTCTATCTGAAAGGAGCGTTACCTTAAGTCCCTTCTTCTCGCAGAAATTCCTGTGGCTTTTCGGCGAGTCGGGGGAAATGCCGATAACGACGGCGCCTGATTCTTCGAAACGGTCAATCAGTTCGGTGAATTCGAGGGCCTCGGTGGTGCACCCCGGGGTGTTGTCCTTCGGGTAAAAGTAGAGGACCACCCAGCGCCCCCTGAAGTCTTTGAGGGAGACGGGATTTTCGTCCTTGTCGGGCAGTGTGAATTCGGGTGCTTTTTTCCCCGGTTCGATAATGCCTTTTTCCGCCATGCTTCGCCTCCTTTGCCGTTTTATTTTCGATATTTTGATGACGAAGAGGAGAATCCGTTTCACCTTCCTTCCTCAGATATAATTTTTTCAGACCAGGGAAGGAGGTATGCCATGAAGGTGGGATACGAGGGGGTGACGGTAGAACTCATCCGGGGGGACATAGCCTCCCAGGAGGGGATAGACGCCGTCGTCAACGCGGCCAACGCACAGCTTGCTCCCGGAGGAGGGGTGGCGGGGGCGATACACCGGAAAGCGGGCCCCGGGCTTTACGAGGAGTGCAAAACCCTGGCTCCCATCAAGCCGGGGGAGGCGGTCATAACCGGTGCCCACAACCTTCCCAACAGGTTCGTCATCCACTGCCTCGGGCCGGTCTACGGCGTGGATAAGCCGGAGGACGTGCTCCTGGCGTCGTGCTACAGGGAGGCCCTGAAGAGGGCGGAGGAGAAGAGCATCGAGTCGGTTGCCTTCCCCTCCATCTCGACGGGAGCATTCGGCTACCCCATGGAGGAGGCGGCCCGGGTCGCCTTCCGGACGGTGAAGGAGGAGATTCCCCGACTCAGGTCGGTGAAACTCATCCGGTTCGTCCTCTGGGGGGAGAGGGCCTACGAGATTCACAGGGAGGCGCTGGAAGAGGTTTTCGGTGATTACTGAGTCGAAAGAGGTGGGGGTGTCCACCCCCGCCCGGTGAGGGCAGGGGTGGAGGAGGGGTATCCAGGGGGGTCAGGCGAGGGCTTTCTTTATCTTTCCGCGCAGGCGGAGGATTGCCTGGTTGTGAATCTGGCAGATTCGCGACTCGGTGAGTCCGAGAATCGCTCCAATCTCCCTCATCGTCATCTCTTCGTAGTAGTAGAGGGAGATGAGGAGTTTCTCGTTCTCCGGAAGCTCCTCGATTGCCTTTGCCAGGAGTTCCTTCATGTCGCGGAGGAACTCCTCATCGTTCCTCTTCTCCTGGAGATACGCAGCCAGGTGTTTCCGGTTGGAGAAGGTGGACTCGTCGTTCTCGTCCAGGTCGTCCAGGGAGAAGAGGGAAATTCCTGAGATGAGGGAGAGTTCCTTCCTCAGTTCCTCCACGGTGATTCCCAGTTCCCGCGCCACCTCTTCTTCCTCGGGGGGCCGTCCCAGGTGAGCCTCCAGGTCGGCGTAAATCTGCTGGAGGGCGTTCGCCCTCTGCCGGATGGAGCGGGGGAACCAGTCCATTTCCCTCAGGTAGTCGAGCATGGCTCCCCGGATGCGGAACTCTGCGTAGGTGGAAAACTTCACGTTCTTCGCCGGGTCGAACCTGTCCACGGCGTCGATGAGCCCCGTGATTCCGCAGGAGATGAGGTCCTCCATCTCCACGTGGCTCGGGAGTTTCATGGCGAGCCGTCCCGCCACGTAGCGGACCTTCGGGAGATATTCGAGGATGAGCGCCTCTCTCTCCTCGCGGGAGAGCCTCTTTTTCCTGGTCATTTCAGTGACTCTGGCGGCTTGCTGTCTCATTGTCCCACCTCGTTTGCTTTGAAGATTGTGTCGTGCTCCTCTCTGAGGAGACGACGGGTGAAAAATTGCTGACACTTCTTTATCTTTTCCTCCGGAGGATTCCGGAGAATCTCCTGGGCGATGTTGAGAAGGTATCCCCTCAGGTGGCCTTTCCCCTCCTTTTCCACGAGGGGCTGGAGAAAACGAATCGACTCGATGACGGTGTAGTCGTAAGGGAAGTGGCCGATGTAGTGAACCTTCATGCCCCCTTCCTTCCCGACCTGTTCGGAGATGACTTCGAAGGTGTTCGTCCCGTCGCCGTCGTCTTCCGTCATGTTGACGATTATCCCGGCCTCTTTTTCGCCCCGCGAGGAGAGGAGAGTGAGGAAGCTGAGCGTGGAGATGACGGAGGTGATTTCCGGGGTCGTCACGCAGACCAGGTCGGTGGAGGAGCGGACGAAGAAAAGAGTCACGTCGTGAATTCCAGAAGGGCAGTCCACGAGGACCAGGTCCGCCACATCTTCGAGAGAGTCGAGTTCGGAGAAGAGGGTCAGCTTCTCCTCCGTCGTGAGAGAGGTTGTCGTTCCCAGGGCTGACCCGGCCGGGAGGAAGAAGATGCCGGAGGGAGTCCTCTTGAGAACTTTTCCGATGGGGACCACTCCCCGGGCAACGTCCACGAGGGAATATTCGCTCAGACTCCGGAAGAGGGAGTCCACGTTTCCGTTCCCCAGGTTTCCGTCGATGACCAGGACCCGGTGCCCCAGACTCTGGTAGATGTGTGCCAGGTTGAGGGTGAGGACCGTCTTCCCGACGCCCCCCTTTCCGCTGGAGATGGAAACGACCCTCAACTTTCTTTCGACGGTCCCCGTCATTTCCCCCTGCTCCATTTTTCAAAAAGATGAAGTAGCGTTGAAAATGTTCTCAAGAAGCGTGCCAGCGGGCATGCGCCCCCTTCGCGATTCCGAAGGTCGGTTTTTCAGGGGGTTAGAGCGCCTTTCCCCCGGATATTCCCGTCAAAAGGGGGGGAGGTGCCAAAAATTTGACACGAATATTTGACGGAAACCCCCGCATGGGGTAAAAATGGAAGAGAAAAGGGGACCTGTAAATACAATTATGTAAAAAATTAATATCAAAAATTGTGCTTCTCCGGGAGCACGGGAGGGCCTGATGGGCAAGAGACTCCTCATTGCCGACGACGAGGAATACATCCTTGACATCCTGGTGGAGGTTTTCTCCGGCCTCTCGCTCGAAATAGACACTGCCCGGACGGGGGACGAAGCGCTGAAGAAGATAGACGAGAAGCGCTACGACGTGGTCCTGACCGACCTGAAGATGCCCGGGTGTGACGGCCTCACGGTGCTTCGGGCGGCGAAGGAGCTTCAGCCCGAATGCGAGGTCATCATGATGACGGGTTACGGCACCATCGAGACGGCCGTGGAGGCGATGAAGCTCGGGGCATTCCACTACATCACGAAACCATTCAAGATTGATGAGGTGCGCCTCCTCGTCCTGAAAGCTCTGGAACATTCCCGATACCGGAGGGAGAACGTGACCCTCCGGAAGCAGGTCCGCAACAAGTATTCCTTCGAGAACATCATCGGGACATCACCCGCCATGATGGAGGTCCTCTCGCTGGTGGAGAAGGTGGCGGACACCGACTCGACCATCCTCATCCTCGGGGAGTCGGGGACGGGAAAAGAGATGATTGCGCGGGCGATTCACTACAACAGTTCTCGCGCCAACAACCTCCTCGTGCCCGTCAACTGCGGTGCCATCCCGGAGGACTTGCTCGAGTCGGAACTTTTCGGACACGTGAAGGGGGCGTTCACGGGTGCGGTGGCGCCGCGGGCGGGAAGGTTCGAACTGGCAAACCACGGCACCATCTTTCTCGACGAAATCGGGGAGATGAGTCCCAAACTCCAGGTGAAACTGCTCCGCGTCCTCCAGGAGAAGGAGTTCGAGCCCGTCGGGTCGACGAAGACGATTCGGGTCGATGTCCGGGTCATCGCGGCGACGAACAAGGACCTGGAAGAGGAGGTGAGGCAGGGGAGGTTTCGCGAGGACCTCTACTACCGCCTCAACGTGATACCCATCCGCATCCCGCCCCTCCGGGAGAGGAAAGAGGACATTCCCCTTCTCCTCAGTTACTTCATTGACCTCTACAACGAGAAAAAGGGGAGGCACCTGGAGGGGGTTACGGACGAGGCGATGGAAATTCTCCTCTCCTATCCCTGGCCCGGAAACGTCAGAGAACTGGAAAACCTGGTGGAGCGAATCGTGGTCATCAAGGGACAGGGGAAGATAACCGTGGAGGACCTGCCGGAAAAGATGAGGACCGGGAAGAGGACGGTCATCCCCGGAGACGAGCTGGTGGCGGCTGAAAACCCCTTCCCCGTGAATCTGAAGGAAGCCGTGGACCGTCTGGAAATTGAAATGATAAAAAAGGCCCTTAAGATGGCCGGCGGAAACAAGGAGATGGCAGCATCCCTCCTCGGGATAAAAAGGACCACTCTCATAGAGAAGATAAAGAGGAAGAACATCGAGGTGTAGGGAAGGTCTCCTTCACTCTTCCTCGGAGAGGATGTCCTCGAGCATCTTCCGAGCGACCTTTTCGGGGTCGACGCGATACTTCCCGGATTCCACCAGCTTCCTGATTTTCTCGACCTTTTCCCGGTTGACGTTGTCGAGACTTTTCAGGTATTCAAGGTATCTTTCCAGTTCCGGGTCCTTCCCCTTCTTCTTCGCCACTCGTCTCTCCAGGAACGATGGGTGCCCTTTCCCCTGTCGGGACTTATCGGATGGCGAGGTGCCCTCCTTTAAGTTCTGAGAAAATTTACCTGTATCCCCTTCCGGAGAGGTAGAGGGCGAGTTCAGAGAGGAATCCGGAAGGGGGAGAGGTGAAGGCGAATCCCGTCCGCCCCTCTTTCGCGTAGACGACTTTTCCTTCCACCTTCCAGAGCTTCGACCCGGGAAGGGTGACTCCGAGCGTGATTGTCGTCCCCGCTCGAATGTCCTCTCCCTCGAAACCGATGCCGCCGGGACCTACGTCTATGACCGACCTCGTCATCCCGCCGGGGAGGATGACCCTGGCTTCTTCCAGGGGGAGCGGTTTCTTCCGCCTGGCCTTGCGCCTCTGCGTGTATTTGATGAAGTAAGGGATCTGGAGGCTCACCTCGTCGCCCTTCCCGATTGATTCGACGCTGGTGATGAAGGAGTAGGGAACTTCCTCGTAGATGTATTCCACGATGACCTTCTCCCCTTCGGTGACGGGGAAGGAAATGGGTTCGAGGATGAAGGTTTCGTCTGATTCGTTCACAGCGATTACGGCAGAGGCGCTGGAGGTGCCGCCGAGATTTCTTACCGCCACCGGGTGGCTTTTCAGGGAAAGCTCTTTCAGATGGGTGCGACAGGAATCCCGGTCTCCCAGTTCAAGGAGGGGGTATGCTCCCGCTGCCTCCTCAGGGGTGAGTCTCCGCTGCCTGAGTTTCACCGCGTAGAGGGTGAGCCCGATGCCCACGGCGAGAAAAATCCCGAGAGAGAGGAATTCCAGAGTCCGGTACTTCCTCCTCACCTCCCGGTAATTTTTCAGCAGGTCCTGATACGTCGGGGGGACCTCGTCGCTCCTCCCCATCGACGAAATCGGGAAGCAGAGAAGGAGGGCCAGGAAAAAACACGCGAATGCCCCTCTCAGACGACGATGTTGAGCCTGCGTCCACATGAGCCGCACCTGTCTCCTTTGAGAGAGTTGATTTTCACCGAATATCCCCGCCGGGAAATGAGGAGTTCGCCGCAGGAGGGACACCGGGTGTCGTCCGTCCCGGGAATGAGGACGTTCCCCAGATAGACGAATTCCAGTTTCTCCCGGGCAATCTCGTACGCCCTGAGGAGGAAACCCTCGTCTGTGGGCGGAGCGTCGTATTTGTAATGGGGGAAGTAGCGGGATATGTGGTAGGGAATGGAGGGGTCAACGGATGCGATGAAGTCGACGATGGCGCGTATTTCCTCCTCCGTGTCGTTCAGTCCCGTGACGACGAGTGTCGTCACCTCCACAAGGCACGACTGCGATGCAACCTGTATCGTCTTCTTGACCGGCTCGAGGGAGCCTCTCGAGATTTTCCGGTAGGTCTCCTCCCGGAAGAACTTCAGGTCGATGTTCATCGCGTCGACGAGGGGGAGGAGTTCCCGGAGGGGCCCCTCGTTGACGAACCCGTTCGTCACCAGGACGTTGACCTGGCCGGCTTCCCGGAAGACCCGGGCGCAGTCGCGGACGAACTCCCACTGGATGAGGGGTTCGTTGTAGGTGTAGGAGATTCCGATGGACCCCCGCCGCCGGGAAACATCCAGGAGTTCTTCCGGTGTCACGTCTCTCAAGGGTGTCAGGCCTTCGACGAGGTGCCAGTTCTGGCAGAAGAGGCAGGAGAAGTTGCAGCCTACCGAGCCGACGGAGAGGATATCCCTGCCCGGGTAGAAGTGGTAGAGGGGTTTCTTTTCCACGGGGTCGACGGCGACGGCCGCCACCTTCCCGTAAGTGAGGGCGTAGAGTTTCCCGCCCCTGTTTTCCCTGACGCCGCAGAGCCCTTTCTTTCCTTCAGCAATCAGACACCGGTGCGGACAGAGAGCGCAGCGGAGCTTCCCGTTTTCCCTCGTGTAGTGTTCCGCTTCCCGCACCGGTCCTCCTTACGCGTAAGTTATGGAGAAAGAATCGTAAACCTGATCGGGTTCCTTCCACACCACCTGGATGTCTTCGACGCGTGCTCCCGGCGGGCCAACCTTCATGAAGTCTATGACTGCCCTTACCTGCTCCTCGCTCCCCTGGATGAGCGCTTCCACGCGTCCGTCGGGCAGGTTTCTCACCCACCCCCGCGCTCCCACGCGGTCTGCCGCCTCCTTCGTGGAGGCTCGAAACCAGACTCCCTGGACGCGCCCGGATACGATGACGTGGGCTTCCCTGTCGGCCATTTATTCCTCCCCCAGCATTTCCAGAAATTCCTCTTCGCTCACCGTCCTGATTCCGAGTTTCCTCGCCTCTTCGAGTTTCCTCCCGGGGTCTTCCCCGACGACGAGGATGTCCACCTTCTTCGAGACGGAGGAAGCCACCTTCCCCCCCTCTGCGAGGACCTTCTTCTTCGCCTCCTCCCGGGTCATCGTCTTGAGGGCCCCCGTAAAGAGGAGGGTGAGGCCCTCCAGTTTCCCTTTCGTGGCCCGCTCCTCCGGTTTCTCCGGCCGCACTCCGGCCCTGAGCATTTCTTCCACGAGTTTCCTGTTCTCTTCTTTTTCGAAGAAGGAGACGATGGAGCGGGCTACCTCCGGTCCCACTTCGGGAATCTCAATGAGCTCATCGTAAGACGCTTCTGACAGCCTCTCCACCGACCCGAACTTTTCAGCGAGGACCTGACTCAGGTGCTCTCCCACGTGCCGGATGCCGAGGGCGAAGATGAATCGCGCAAGGGAGGTCTGTCGGGACCTTTCTATGGCTTCTACCAGGTTTTTCGCCGATTTTTCCCCGAGGCGGGGCAGGTCTTTCAGGTCCTCCACCGTCAGCCGGTAGAGGTCAGCCGGAGTCGTGACGAGGCCTTCTTCGATGAGCAGGTTGATGATTTTATCCCCGAGCCCCTCGATGTTCATGGCGTTGCGCGAGACGAAGTGCTTTATTTGCTCTTTCCGCCGGGCGAGGCAGTTTTCCCCGGTGCACCTGTGAGCGGCTTCCCCTTCCACCCGGACGACGGGGGCTCCGCAGGCGGGACACTCCTCCGGCATGGCGAACTTCCGTTCTCTCCCCGTCCTTTTCGAGGGAATCGACTTGACCACTTCGGGGATGACGTCCCCGGCCCGCTGAACGATGACGGTGTCGCCAATCCGGATGTCTTTCCTCTCTATCTCGTCCATGTTGTGGAGAGTCGCTCTCTTCACCTCCACGCCGCCCACGCGGACGGGCCTGAGGACGGCGACGGGAGTGAGGACTCCCGTCCTCCCCACCTGGACGATGATGTCCTCAACCACCGTCGTCGCCTGAGTGGGGGGAAACTTGTAGGCGATGGCGTAGCGGGGGCTACGGGATATCTCCCCCAGCCTCCTCTGCTGCTCGAAAGAGTTGACCTTCACGACCACCCCGTCCGCTTCGTAGGGGAGCGCCTCCCTCTCCTCTTCCACCTCCGCGTAGAAAGCCAGGACCTCTTCCAGCGACTGACAGAGGCGCCTCTTCGCGTTTACGGGTATCCCCAGGGATTCGAGGTAATTGAGGGTCTCCCACTGCGAGGAGAGAGCCTTCCCCTCGACGACGCCCACTCCGTAGGCGAAGAACTTCAGAGGTCTGCGGGCCGTGATTTTCGGGTCGAGTTGCCTCAGAGACCCGGAGGCGGCGTTTCGAGGATTGGCGAAGAGGGGCTCTCCTTTTTCCGCCCGGAGCCTGTTGAGCTTCCGGAATGCCTCCTTCTCCATGAAGACTTCCCCCCTCACCTCGAGGAGAGGGGGAATCTCCCCTCCTCCTCCCTTCAGGACGAGGGGGATTGCCATGATGGTCCGGACGTTGTTCGTCACGTCTTCTCCCGTGTATCCGTCTCCCCGGGTGAGTCCCCTCGCGAGGTGCCCTTCTTCATAAATGAGCTCAACGGCCACGCCGTCCATCTTCACTTCCGCCACGTATTCCACCCTGTCCGTGCCGAGGAGGCGCACAACCCGGTCGTGAAACTCCCTCATCTCGCCTTCGTTGAAGGCGTTTTGCAGGCTGAGCATGGGGAGGCGGTGCTCTGCCTTGACGAATTCTTCTGCGGGAGGTGCACCCACCCTTTTCGTGGGAGAGTCGTCCGTGGACAGGTGGGGAAACTTCTCCTCCAGCTCTATCAGTTCCCGGAGAAGGGCGTCGTATTCTGCGTCTGTGATTTCCGGGTCCTGGAGGGTGTAGTACCGGTAGTTGTGGTATTCGATTTCTTTCCTGAGTTCCTCTATTCTCCTGGCGGCTTCTCTCTCGTCCATGTCAGGACTCCGGGCTTTGCGGGAATTCTCCAGGTGGCTCGACGAGATTGATTATACAATAAATTCAGGCAAATCCCTGGAGGCAAAGGAGGACGGGATGAGTTTTTTCAGGAAAATCTTCGGGAAAGAGAAGCGGGAGGTGAAGAAGGGGCAGTACGGAGTCGATTACCAGGGGGCGGCAGACATCATCGAACTGAACAGGAACCTCCTCAGAGCGCTCGAGCACGAGAAGGCGGGAATCTCTTTCTACCGGCGGTTTCTCGAGCAGGCCGGAGACGAGCGGTGCAGAAAACTTTACCAGCATCTCATAGAGGAGGAGGAGAGGCACCTGAAGATGGTGCTCGACATCATCGAAGAGAGGAAGAGGGAAGGGACCTGGACGGAAGAGTGACCTTCCTTGCTCCCCGCAGAGGGATAATGTATAAAATCGACGAATGCATCGCCGGAGAGAGATGATGAGAGCCCTGGCGGGAATAGACATCGGGGGGACGCTCGTCAAATCCCTCCTCGTGGACGAGGAGTTTCGGGAGATTTCGTTCCGGGAGTTTCCCACTCCCCGCTCGGGAGGCCCGGAGGAGGCATTCCGCGAAATCGAGGAGAGGCTCATCCGCCAGGCAGACGAGTCGGGAGCGACCCTCTCCGGTCTCGCCGTGGCTGTCCCCGGCATCGTCACCCCCGGCACGGACCGGGTGGTGGAGTGCCCCAACCTCGCCGGGTGGCGAGACTTTTCTCTTTCACCCCTTCTCCCCCGCCTCAAAGAGGCGCTCCTCTCCGTTGAGAACGACGCCAACGCGGGAGCTTTCGGGGAGCACTTCTGCGGCGCCGCGCGGGGAAAGGAATCTTTCGTGTACATCGCCCTCGGCACGGGTGTCGGGGGAGGACTCTTCCTGAACGGGAGGATTCACCGGGGCGCATTCGGTCGGGCGGGAGAGGTGGGCCACATCCCTGTATCGGACGGCCCCTCACCCTGCGGATGCGGAGGGACAGGGCACGTTGAGTCCTTCGCGGGAGCACGGGGGATTCTCCGGAGAGCCCGGGAATTCTACGGAGAGGACGCGCCGGGGGACACGGAGGAACTTGCCCGCCGGGCGAGAGAGGGAGACGGGACGGCGCGGGCAATCTTCGAGGAGGCCGGCGCCAGTCTGGGGAGAGGAATCGCTGCCATCGTCAACGTGGTGGATGTCTCCACCGTCGTCCTCGCCGGGGGACTCGCCGGCGCGCTGGACCTGATGGAGGACGCCATCAGGCGCCAGGTTGCCCACAACACCTTCGGGATAGACCCGTCGCTCGTCGAGATTCTCGTTGGAGAAAACGGAAGCCGGGCGGGGTGCGTCGGCGCCGCCGCCATCGCTTTGACCGAATTGAAAAAACGGAAGGAGGGGAGATATGGCGATACGGACGCTTCGTGACCTGACTCTGGACGGGAAGAGAGTCCTCGTCAGGGTGGACTTCAACGTGCCCGTCGACGAGAAGGGAAGGGTGAGGGACGACACGAGAATCCGGGCGGCCCTCCCGACGATTCGCTATCTCGTCGAGAAGAAGTGCCGCGTCGTCCTCATGTCTCACCTGGGGAGGCCCAAGGGGAAGTGGGTTGACTCCCTCTCTTTGAAACCTGTTGCGGAGAGGTTGTCCAGGCTCTTGAGAAAGAAGGTCGTCTTCCCGGGAGACGTGGTGGGCGAGAAGGTGAAGGAGGCCGTGGACGCCCTGAAACCGGGGGAGGTCCTCCTCCTGGAGAACCTCCGGTTCTACCCCGGAGAGGAGAAGAACGACCCTGAATTCGCGAAGCAACTTGCGGAATACGGCGACGTCTTCGTGAACGACGCCTTCGGGACCGCGCACCGCGGACACGCCTCCAATTCGGCGGTCACAAAATTCTTCCGTGAGAAGGCGGCGGGTTTCCTCATGGAGAACGAAATCTCTTACTTTGAGAGGGCTCTGAAAAACCCGGTCAGGCCTGTGGTCGCCATCTTCGGGGGCGCCAAGGTGTCGGGGAAGATTCAGGCAATTACCAACGTCATGAAGAGGGTCGAGAAAATCCTCATCGGGGGAGCCATGGCGAACACCTTCTTCGCCGCTCTCGGCTTCGGCGTGGGGAAGTCCCTCTTCGAGGAGGAGATGGTCCCCGTGGCGCAGAAAGTTCTCCGGGAAGCCAGGAAGAGAGGAGTTCGGCTCTATTTCCCCGTTGACGTCGTGGTGGCGCCGGAACTTTCCGCGAAGGCCCGGACCTCCATCGTCCCGGTGCAGGAGATTCCCGACGACATGATGGCTCTCGACACGGGACCTGCCACGAGACTTCTCTTCCGGGAAGCGATTCAGGACGCCCGCACCATCGTCTGGAACGGTCCCATGGGAGCTTTCGAGTTCGACCCCTTTTCGCGCGGCACTTACGCTCTCATCGAGGACCTTGCCTCTTCTCACGCGCTCACCATCGTGGGCGGGGGAGACACGGATACCGCCCTTCACAGGACGGGATTGTTCGACAGGATGTCCTACGTGTCCACCGGAGGGGGAGCGTTTCTGGAACTCCTGGAGGGGAAGAAACTTCCCGGAATCGAGGCGCTCAGGTGAAGTCTGTCAGGTGAAGGGCCCTGCCCAGTTGATGAGGTTCATGAAGGTGTGCAGGAGGGAGGGGGTGTAGACCTCTCCCGTCCTGCTCCGCAGTCCTCCCAGAATGAGTCCGGGAACGAACGTGAGGAGGCGGGTCAGCGAAGCCTTCACCGCCAGGTGGGTGAGGGCGAAGAGGAGGGAGGTGACGATAATCTTCTTCGCCGCTCCCCCGTCGATTTCTTCGTAGAGAAATCCCCGGAAAAACATTTCCTCCGGAAATCCCACGGAGAGGAGGCTCGTCCCCCAGAAGAGCGCAGATTCCCTCGTGAAAAGGAGGGAGACCCTCTCCGGGAGATATCCCTTCCCGAAGGCTTTCAGGAGAGTCGTGTAGAGGAGGAAGGTGACCGTGGTGGCCAGGGCGAACCAGAAGATGACCCGTTTCACATTTCTCACTTTCAGGTAGGGGATGGGTCTTTTCAGCGCGGATGCGTAGAGGAAGGGGACGTAGAGGAGGAGCACCCCGGTGAATATCGACGCAGCCGTCCCGCCAGCAGCCGAAAGGAACCTGTTTCCCGCCGCCAGCGCAGCCGTCGAGAGCGCCCAGATGGTGTAGGGCCACCATTCTCTCTTGAACCGGGGAAGCATGGGGTTATTTTACGCGGGAGTAACGGCCCGGAAAAGGTCGGGGAAGGAGTCGATGGTAAAGGTGGGAGGGTAGAGAGAGAAGTCGCGAGCGCCGATTCCGTAGGTAACCCCGCAGACGTCGACCCCGGCGTTTCTCCCGGCAAGGACGTCGTTTCGCGAGTCTCCCACGATGAGAGTCTCTTCACGGGAGACGCCCGCCAGGGAGATGAGAGAGAGGACCCCTTCCGGGTCCGGTTTCTTCGTGGAAAAAGTGTCCCCTCCGGCGACGACGTGAAAGAGGTGCTCCATCGAGAGTCCCCGGAGAAGTTTCTCCGTCAGGTAGAGGGGTTTGTTCGTGAGGAGTGAGTAGGTGAACCGCCCCAGGTTTTCCTCCAGCGCCTCCACGACCCCCTCGTAGGGCCGGGTCGTGTCGAGGAGGTGTTCCTCGTAGTGGTCGAGAAATATCTTGATGGCGTCTCCGAAGAGGTGCCCGTCTTCCCCCAGCGCCTTCTCGATGAGGTTTCTTGCGCCTCCTCCCACCTCCGCGTAAATCTCCTCGGGGGGAAGGGGCTCCTTCCCCAGGGTTTTCAGGGTGTGATTCACGGAGGCGGCCAGGTCCTCCTTCGAATCCACCAGTGTCCCGTCAAGGTCGAAGATGAGGAGTTTCTTCTTCACTCCGGTGAATTTCTCCATCGATGTCCGTTTCCAGCGGGAGAAACTCGACCCTGTTCCTCCCCCCCTCCTTTGCCCGGTAGAGCGCCGCGTCAGCCACTCTGAGAAAGCGGGTCATTCTGACCTTTTCCCCGTTGCAGTCGCAGGTGGTGTAGCCGATGCTGACGGTTAAGGAGAGTTTTCCTGCCTGGGTGTCGAAAACTCTCCCGGCAATGTCCTCCCTTATTCTCTCCAGGACGTTTTTCGCCCTCTCCCTGTTTGTCCTTTGCAGGACGAGAGTGAATTCCTCCCCTCCGTATCTGACGACCAGGTCGCTCTCCCTCACGGAGGAACGGAGGATTTCTGCGAGTGAAGCCAGGACCTCGTCTCCAACGGGGTGCCCGTAGGTGTCGTTGATTTTCTTGAAGTGGTCGATGTCGACCATGGCAACAGTGAGGGAGTCGCCGTACCTCCTCGAGACCTTGAGGGTCTCTTCCAGGTACATTCCCAGGTACCGCCTGTTCTTCAGTTTCGTGAGCGGGTCGGTGAGGGCGAGCTCTTTCTGTTCCGTAATGAGCTGGGCGTCCCGTATTGCCAGTGTCGCAAGGGAGGCGTAGAGAGACATCACTTCGAGAATCGTCTCTGAGAGGCGGTTTCGGGAGAAAAAGACCATGACCCCCACCAGTTCGTCCCGCAGGACCAGCGGGTACCCCGCGAAGGAGACGAGCCCGTTTCTCCTCGCCCACTCGGGGTCCCTGATGGGGGAATCCCTGTCGTCCTGAATGGAGTTGGAATAGTGAGGAACCTTTTCGAGGGCAATTCTCTGGAGTTTCCCCTTTTTGAAGGTCCCCAGTTTGATGACGGACCTGCTCCCGTCGGTGCGGGTATAGATTCCCCGGCTGGAGACGAGGCGGAGTTCGTTGCTCTCCCGGTTGTAGAGCCAGATGCGGGCGAAAGCCGCGCCGAAGTAGTCGACGAGGCTCTGGCAGATTTCGTCGAGAACCTCCTGCAGTTCGAGGGCCGTCGTGACCCTCTCTCTCATCTTGTTGACCAGTCTCAGGTAGGTGATGAGCTGCCTGTACTCCCTCCGGATTTCCTCGAGTTCCTTTCTCAGGTTTTCCACCGTTTCCCCCCCTGTCTGGGGTTCACTGCGCCGCAAGTGCTCCTCTTACCTGCTTCCTGTTTTCCCTCCCTTGGCTGGCTCTCCCGCCAGGACTTCCTCGACGGCCTTTTTCACGTCGCCCGGGCGAAAGGGCTTGGAGATGACGCCGGAGGCGCCCTTCGCCACGACGTCCTCCCGGGAGATTCCGTCTGCCCATCCGGTCACGAAGAGAAGGGGCACCCGGCATCCCCTCTCCCGGAGCCTTTCCAGGAGGCTCCATCCGGAGATTCCCGGCATTCCGATGTCGCTGATGACGACGTCGTAGTCGCCCCCGGGGATTCGCTCCAGAGCTTCGGAAGGGTCGTGAGTCCCTTCGGCCTCGTAACCGAGAAGCCGGAGTTGCTCGAGCATTACCTCCAGGACATCGCGCTGGTCGTCGACGACGAAGACCTTCGGGGGTTTCCCCCCTGCCGGTGGAGGGGTTTTCGGGTCGAGGGGAGCGGGTTTTTCCTCTTCAGCTTTGTCTGCTGGAGGGAAGAGGAGGGTGAATATCGTCCCTCCCCCTTCCCAGGAGGAAAACTCTATCTCTCCCCCGTATCTATCCACGACGCCGCGGACGAGGGAGAGACCCAGGCCCGTCCCCGACGGTTTCGTCGTGAAGAAGGGGTCGAAAATCCTGTCCTGGTGCTCCTTCGGGATTCCCTTTCCCGTGTCCTTCACGGAGATGAAGACCTTCCCTTCCCTCATTCCCGTCGTGATGGTCACCTCGCCTCCCGCAGGCATCGCCTCGAGGGCGTTGAGGACGAGATTTACCACGGCCTCGCGGAGTTCCCCCTCGTTTGCCGAAACCGGCGGGATGTCCCCTTTTTCCACTGTCACGGAGAAGCGAAGGTCCCTCTTCTCGGCCTCGTCCTTCCAGTGGGGGGAGGTGATGGCCACGACGTCGTCGGCCAGCGCGTTCAGGTCCACGGGTGAGGTCTCCTTACGGGACTGGCGGGTGTAGGCCTGGAGGCGGCGGACTGTTTCCGCCCCGTCGGAGGATATTTTCGAAATGACCCGAACGCTCTCGAGAAGTTCCTCCAGGGTGACCTCCCCCCTTGCCGCCTTCTCAAGGAGAACCTCGCACCTCCCGAGAATCGCTGCGAGGGTGTTGTTCATGTCGTGCGCTATGCCTGAGGCGAGTTGCCCCAGGGCCCTGAACTTTTCCGTCTGGACCATCTGCTCCTGCGTTTCCTGGAGAGCCTGAACCGTCTCTTCCAGGCGGGTAACCAGGTTCGCCTTCTTCACGGCTATCGATATCTGCGTGGCCATGGAGTTGAGCCAAGAGAGGGTTGACGAGGTAAACCGGTCGGGTGCGGACGCGGCGAAGAAGAGAGCGCCCGAAAGCGACCCGTCCTCCCTCACGGGGATGAGGGCGGCCGATGTGACACCTTTTTCGACGATTCCTGAGAGGGGGAGTCTGGCGAGGTCTTTTTCTCCGAGGAGGAGGGGTCCTGTTGCCCTCGAGAGGAGGAGGCGCAGGTCGGGGGCGGGGAAGCGGCTCTTCCTCGAGAAGAACTTCACGTCCTCCACGAATTCCCGCACGGTGAATTCCTCTTCCCCGCTCCTCAGATAGGCTGCTGCTGTGAGCTCGAGGAAATCCTTTATCTCCCTCAGGGCGAGGGAGATGACCCGGCCGATGTCGAATTCCCTGACGATGGCGGTGGAGATTTTTTCCGAGATTTCCCTCTTCTTCTCGTCCTGTGCGGCTGCCTGCCTGAGGTGGTGATTTTCCAGGACGAAGGCCGCGATGCTCGAGAAGAGGGTGGCGAGGACGAGGTCGTCCTCGGAGAAGTAGTCCTCCGTCATCGCGGAGAGGGTAATGTCTCCCCGGTATTCCCCCTGAAAGACGATGGGGACGCAGAGGACGGAGACGGGGTAATCCATCCCCTCGATATATTCCAGACGGGGGTCCTTCCTCGTGTCGCCCGAGAGGATGGGGGTGAGGGTCTCTTTCACAAACCCGTGGTGTCGCCTCAGGGCTGTCCGCTCTTTCAGGGGAATCAGGTCAAAGGGGATGTTCTTGTGGGCTATCATCCTGAGGGTCCCCGCCTCCCTGTCGTAGAGGTAGAAGGCGCCGCGGGGAAAGGTGATGACCCTGTTCAGCGTGGAGAAAATCTTCTCCACCAGGGTTTTCAGGTCCTTCTCCTCGAGAAGGTCGTGTGCCATCTCGCCGATGAGGCGAAACTTGTCGATGTAGTCCCTCTCCCTCCCCCGCCTCCGGGCAAGTTCGATCATCTGCTCGAGAATCGACGAAACCGGTCGGAGTTTCTCCTCCAGGTCTTCCTTTGTCGCTCCCTCAGGGACTCCTCCCAGGAGGATGAGGGCTCTGTGGAGGGGGAATCCCACGCTCAACCACCGCATCTTTCCCGCAGGGAGACCCGTTTTCGTCAGGAGAGAGGAGGAAACTTCTTTCACCACCGACGGGTAGGGCATGAGGGCGTGGAATATCTGAGGGAGGACCCTGCCCCCGGAGCGGTATCCCCGGGGGAAGTTGACGGTGTGAGTGATGGCGTACGGACCGGACCGCGCCTCTCTCGTGACGACGGCAGAGCACTCCGCGCCCGCCACTTCCCTGAGAATTTCCGCTGCGGTTTTCAGTATTTCCCCCACGTCCGGCGAGGCCGCGACCTCACCCAGCCTGGAAATGAGGCGGTCGTCGCTTTCCCCCTTGCCCCGACTCTCAATTCCTTCGTGGGTGAGAAGGGGGAGGACCAGGGAGAGGAGTTCCCTGACTTCCTGCAGTTTCTCCTCGCCCAGGGGAAGGGATTCCTTCCCCCTTTTCGTGAAAATCCAGAAGAGTCCCTCCTGCCCCCGCGGTGGAGTCAGTTTGAGGAGGAGGAAGTGAGAGATGCCGAGGGGACCTGACAGGAGGGGTCTCACCCGGGAATCTCCGGCAGGGAGGACGAGAATCCCCGTTTCGGGGAAGTCTTCGCTGTTGGGAAAAGTCCCCGACGGGATTTTCTGGAAAGAAACCGAGGGTATTCGCACCCCCGAAAGGTATGTCAGGTGGAGGTCTTCCCGGAAGGGGGTCTTCAGGTGGAGGGCGGTGCCGAGGACTCCCTCCTCAGCCCGGAGGATTTCGTCCACCCGGGCGAGAAACCTCCCCAGGTCCTCCGACTCCAGGGCTATGTGAGTCAGGGTTTTCAGGTCCATCGGCTCAAAAGGCGTCTCCCGGGACGGTGAGAGCGAGCCGGTTTTTCCGCCTTTTCGGCGCAAATCCCGTTCCCCCCTGCCTGATGATTTTGAGCGCGTGACGGAAGATGTTCCTCTTCACGTGCCTGTTCTCTTTTTCGAGCGACGCCACGAGATTCTTTACCCACTTTCTCCTCGACTTCTCTCCATAGGGACACCGGCAGGCGGAGTGGCGGATACCGAGTTTGTTCACCAGGGAGAGGATTTTTTTCTCCGGAACGTAGAGGAACGGCCTGATGATGTATATTTTCCCCCCGAACATCTCCTGTTTCGGGAACATGGGGGCGAATTCTCCCGTGAAAAAGAGGTTCAGCAGGGCGGTTTCCACCACGTCGTCCAGGTGGTGGCCGAAGGCGATTTTCGTGAAGCCCCTCTCAGCTGCGTAGTTGAATATCGCCTTCCTCCGATTCCAGGCGCAGATGAAGCAGTCGGGTTCCTGACCGGGCTCGAGCTTGTCCCGTATGGTGATTCTCAGAACCTCCAGGGGCACTTGCCGCGATGCGGCGAATTCGCGGATGAGGGATTCGCGGGCGCACCCCCCGCAGGTGAGGTCGGTCTTTACGTTGACGGCTTCCAGGTGGAAGGGAGGCTCAAACCAGCGGGTAAAGTCGCGGAGAATCTCCGTCAACAGGGAGGAGTCCTTCCCGCCAGAAAGGGCGATGAGGACCCGGTCTCCCTCTTCTATGAGGGAAAACTCCCTCACCGCTTTCAGGGTGAGGGAGGTCACGTGTTTTTTCTGCCTTTTCAGGCTTTTGTCTTCCGCTGCCATTTTTCGTCCTGTCAACCTCTTTGATAACTCTGGTTGACAGCCCTGTCTCCTCTCCGTTAGATTTTTATTCGACCGAACCGGAGTAAAAATTTTATCAGGGAAGGGGAGTTTTTTCACTCCCCGGGGAGGGGCTCGTGAGGAAAATCATCGAATCGTGGGAGGAGAAGGCTCTCTCCGGGAAGGGTATCGACCCGGAGTCGGCGCTTCATGTTCTCTCCACGCCGGACGAATACCTCTTCGACCTGCTCGGTGCCGCGTTTCGGGTGAGGCTCCGCCACAAGGGGAGAAACGTCCGCTTCTGCTCCATCGTCAACGCCAAGTCGGGCCTCTGCTCGGAGGACTGCAGTTTCTGCTCGCAGTCCCGCGTCTCGAGGGCAGAGATAGAGAAGTTCCCCCTCATCGACCCCGATGAGGTGGAGACGCGGGCCCGCGCGGCGAAGGAGTCCGGCGCGAGGGAGTTCTCCATCGTCACTTCCGGCGTGGGGTTGAAAAACTGGAAGGAAGTGGAGAAGGTGGGAGAAGCCGTGGGCCGGGTCAGGGCGCTCGGCCTGGAAACCTGCGTCAGCATCGGAATCGTCGACAGGGAGGTGCTCAGATACCTGAAAGAGAAAGGGCTTTCCAGCTTTCACCACAACCTGGAGACGTCCCGGTCCTATTTCCCGAATGTCTGCACCACCCACTCCTACGAGGAGGACGTTCGTGTCGTCAGGGAAGCCAAGGAGGAGGGGCTCTGGGTCTGCTGCGGCGGCATCTTCGGAATCGGAGAGTCCGACGAGGACCGGGTGGAGCTTGCCTTCACCCTGAAAGAACTCGACGTCGATTCGATTCCCCTCAACTTCCTCAACCCTATTCCGGGAACTCCCCTCGAGGGGAGGAGGGAATTGACGCCTCTTACCTGCCTCAGAATCATCGCCATGATGCGCCTCGTCAATCCGACGAAAGAGATAATCGTTTGCGGGGGGAGGGAGGTGAACCTGAGGGACCTTCAGTCGCTCATGTTCGTCGCCGGCGCAACGGGGACGATGCTCGGAAACTACCTCACCACCCTTGGGCGTCCGCCCGAGGAAGACATCCAGATGGTGGAGGACCTGAACCTGACCTGGACGGTGGGAGGTTCGCGGTGAACGCTCTCTACCGGGCTATGGAGGAGGAGCTCGCCCTCCTCCGCGAGAAGGGGAGGTATCGTTTTCTCCGGGACCTGGAGACGCCCCAGGGCGTCGAAATCGTCGTGGACGGGAAGAGGTACCTTAACTTCAGTTCGAACGATTACCTCGGTCTTGCCTCGTCTGGATTCCTCACGGGTGCGGCGGGAGAGCTTGCAAAGAGGTGGGGTGTCGGCGCGGGTGCTTCCCGCCTCATCTGCGGCAACATGGAGGTCCACAGGGAACTGGAAGTGGAGATGGCGCGCTTCAAGGGGACGGAGGAATGCCTCGTCTTCTCCACGGGTTACATGGCCAACCTGGGAATCGTTTCGACCCTGGGCACGCCGGAGACGACGGTCTTCTCCGACGAGTTGAACCACGCCTCCATCATCGACGGGTGCCGGATGTCGCGGGCAAAGGTCCTGGTGTACAGACATCGGGATGTGGACCACCTGGAGGACCTCCTGAAGAAGGACGAAAACCCCCGGAAGGTCATTATCACCGACGGCGTCTTCAGCATGGACGGGGACATCGCGCCCCTGCCGGAGTTGTGCGAGTTGAAGGAGAAGTACGGGGCCTTCCTCGTCGTCGACGACGCGCACGCCACGGGAGTCATCGGCACCGGAGGGAGGGGGACAGCATCCCACTTCGGAGTGACCGAGAGGGTGGACATTCACATGGGCACATTTTCCAAGGCCCTCGGCACCTGCGGAGCGTACATCTGCACCTCACGGCTGGTGAGAGACTACTTCGTCAACAGGTGCCGGCCTTTCATTTTCAACACCGGACTCCCCCCCCTCATCGCTGCCCTCACACTGGTGAGCCTCCGCCACCTGATGAAACACCCTGACCTGCCCTCCCGCCTGCGGGAGAAGGTGCACCTCTTCTCCTCAGTCATGGGGGAGGAAGGGTATCCGCTCTCTTCGGAGACTCCCATCCTTCCCGTCATCGTCGGGGGGGACCGGGAGACCGTGGCCGTCTCCCGCCGGCTCATGGAGGAAGGGTTTTTCGTTTACGGCGTCCGTCCTCCAACCGTCCCCGAGGGGACGGGGAGGCTCCGGGTAACAGTGACGGCCGCCCACGAGGAGGAACAGATAATCTCCTGCGCCCGGACGATTGCCCGGGTGATGAGAAGTGTGAGAGAGACAACCTGAGGAGGAGAGAATGGACGCAGAAAAGTTGATGAAGATTGACAGGGACCACATCTGGCACCCCTTTACTCAGATGGCGGACTGGGTCCGGGAGGAGCAGATAATCATCGAGAGGGCTGAGGGGAACTACCTCATTGACGTTCAGGGCCGCCGATTCTTCGACGGCGTTTCCTCCCTCTGGGTCAACCTGTTTGGCCACAGGAGGAGGGAGATAGACGAGAAGATAAGGGAGCAGCTCTCGAGGGTGGCGCACTCCACATTTCTCGGCCTCACCCACGTCCCCGCGATAGAACTGACGGAGAAACTGATGGGGTTCCTCCCGCAGGGGCTTTCCAGGGTCTTCTACTCCGATAACGGCTCGACGGCGATGGAAATCGCCCTCAAGATGGCCTTCCAGTACTGGAAGCAGAAGGGAAACGGGGGAGAGGAGAAAACCACTTTCCTCACCCTGACCGGCGCTTACCACGGCGATACCATCGGGAGCGTCTCGGCAGGCGGAATTGACCTGTTCCATTCGATTTTCCGTCCCCTCCTCTTCGAGACGGTTAAGGTTCCCGGTCCGTACTGCTTCCGCTGCCCCTACGACCTGACGCTCGATAAGTGCGGTCTCCACTGTGCCGAAGTCCTTCGGGAAAAGCTGATGGAGGAGAAGGAGAGGGTGGCTGCCGTCGTGGTGGAGCCCCTCGTCCAGGGTGCGGCGGGAATGATCGTTCACCCCGAGGGGTTCCTCAGGAGAGTCCGGGAGGCGGCGGACGAGGCGGGAGTGCTCCTCATCGTCGACGAAGTCGCCACCGGATTCGGGAGGACGGGGAGGATGTTCGCCGTGGAGCACGAGGGTGTCGTCCCCGACATCATGGCTCTCGCGAAGGGAATAACGGGCGGGTACCTCCCCCTTGCCGCCACGGTCACGACCGAGGAGGTCTACTCCGCCTTCCTCGGGAGGTACGAGGAGTTTAAGACTTTCTTCCACGGTCACTCCTACACGGCCAACCCTCTGGGGTGCGCCGCCGCCATCGCCACCCTGGAGATATTCGAGAGAGAGGACGTCCTCGGGCACGTGCAGGAGGTGTCGTCCCGCCTCTCGGAAAGGCTCCAGGAGGTGAAGGACCACCCCAACGTGGGCGACGTCCGGCAGAAGGGGCTCATGGTGGGGATAGAAATCGTCAGGGACAGGGAGACGAAGGAGCCCTTCCCCCCCGAGTTGAAGGTGGGACAGAGAGTCATCAGGAAGACGAGGGAGAGGGGACTCATCATCCGCCCCTTAGGCGACGTCATCGTCCTCATGCCCCCCCTCTCGACGACCCTGGAAGAAGTGGATACCCTCTGTGACGTCACCTTCTGGGCGATGGAAGAGGTCCTCCGGGAGACGGTGCGGTGAGCCTGGCCTGTCTCGTCACGGGGACGGACACGGAGGTGGGGAAGACCTTCGTCGCATCCCTCATCGTCAGGGGGCTTCTCGCGCAGGGGGTGGATGCCGCCTGCGTGAAGCCGGTCGAGACGGGGTGCCGGCGCGAGGGTAACCTCCTCGTCCCGACGGACGGCTCAATCTATCACGAAATCGTGCGCCACCGGGGGGTCCCCCTCGACGAGGTCTGTCCCTGGCGCTTCGGGGAGCCCGTCAGCCCGAACATTGCAGTCAGGGAATCGGGTGCTCCCCTGCACGCGGAGGACCTGGTATCCTTCGTGACCCGGTGGAAGGAAAAGGTATCCGCCCTCTTCGTTGAAGGGGCGGGGGGGCTCCTTGTGGAGGCCGTGGACGGGTTTACCTTTGCCGACCTCGCCCGGGAGTGCAAACTCTCCGTCCTGGTGGTGGCCCCCGACAGGCTCGGCGTCCTCAACCACGTGGCTCTCACCGTTGCGTTTCTCAGAGCGGCATCCCTGCCCCTGAAGGGAATCGTCCTCAACGACGTGTCCGGGTGCGAAACGGCGGCATCCCGACGGAACTATTCTGAACTAAAGAGGAAGTATGGTTCCCTCCTCCTGGGGAGGGTCCCCTTCGGGGCACAGAAAGCCCCCTCCGAGATTCTCGAGGAATTTCTCTGATTCGAGTTCAGGTGAAGAGGAGGAGCGCTTCTTTGAAGAACCTCTCCTCCCGGACGGCTATCTCCCCCAGTTTCTCCCCGCAGATTTTCATCTTTTCCGGAGAGAAGTCCTGGCTCGCCTCTTTCAGGTTCCCCGCCAGGTCCGACCAGAGATCAGCGATTTTCTCCATCTCCTTCGCCAGGTTGGAGAAGGCATCCCTCCCCGTGGCCCTGGCGCATCCGGCGAGGAAGCGCGCGTACATCCTCCGGAAAAACCCGCCTCCCGTCCCCCTCTTCTCGATGACCTGATAGGCGAAGCGGGCTGCGAATTCGGGCGTCTCCGTCATCTCTCCCCAGCGGGGCATATCCGCCGCCGCCCGAAGCATGCCGGGAATCCCCTTCAGGGGGTCTCCCGGGAAGAGGTGCCTCTCCCCGCAGGAGACGACGGCATCTATCCAGTCCTGTGGAGAGAGGTTTTTCGGCTTTCCCGAAAGGGCGATGGCCAGGTTCGGAATTCCGTATGGGGGGAGGTCGGAATTTCTCGCCCTGAGGAGCGACTCCCTGCTCACTTTCTGAAGGTCGGGGAATTCGGAATCGGAAATGAGGTAGGTACCGTCCTCGTTTTTCCCCACCAGGACGACGACGTGCCCGGCGAAGTGGGTGGAACTGTCGAAGTAATCCAGGTGTGCGATGTCCGTCGTGATGATGAGGGGCCTCCCCTCCTGGAGGATATTCTCGGCATCCCTGAGGGCTTCCTCAGGGTCGGAGGTTTTCGTCACCTCCACCTGGAGTTCGAACCTTCGTGCCAGCACCACTTCGAGGTCGAGGCTCCTGCCGTGAATCGCCACTCCCGGAGGCACAGGCTGGGCGTCGACGTAGATGAAGGAGAGCCCTTCGCCCAGGCCGAAAAGGTCTTCTTCCCGGTATTCTCCCCCGAGGAAGGCGAGGGCGTTCCTCATCGACGTGGAACCGCAGTGAATTCCCCTCCTGTGCACGTATCCCGGAACGAGCATGGCTCCCCCCAATTGCGGATAACGGCTATATAATACCAGAAAGCCGGACAGGGAGCGGACCGTGGAGAGAGAAGAGACGGGTGGATACGAGGGGACGGGATTCTTCGCCGTCCTGGAGGAGTTGAGGAGGACGATTCTCGTTATCCTCCTCGTCGTCTTCGCCTTTTCCGTTCTCTCTTTTCTCTTTTCTACGGAACTCCTCCGCCTCCTCCTGCGTCTTCTCGGCGAGAAGGTCGTTTCTTACGCCCCGCAGGAGGCGCTCATCGCCACGCTGAAGCTCTCCCTCTACGCCGGTTTCACCCTTTCCTTCCCCGTCGCGTCCTTTCTCCTCCTCAGGTATCTGGTTTCGAAAATCTCTCCCGGGAGGGAAAGGGGCGTTCCCCTTTTCTTCCTCATCTCCCTCCTCCTCTTCGCCGCCGGGGTCTACCTCTGCTACCGGGTCCTCCTCCCTGCGGGGATAAAGTTCCTCCTCTCCTTCTCGACGGAGCGGCTGAAGTCGGGGATTTCGGTGGGGAAATTCGTCGATTTCTGCAGTTTCTTCCTGATTGCGTCCGGGATAGCGCACCAGGCCCCCCTCGTTTCCTACATCCTCGCCCGGGCGGGAATCCTCCGGCCGGAAGCCTTCCGGGGGAAAACCCGGTACGCCATCCTCGTCTGCTTCATCCTCGCCGCGGTGCTCACTCCAACCCCTGATGTCTACAACATGACCCTCATGGCCGTCCCCCTCCTGGTCCTCTACTTCGCTTCATTCGTTGTTGTCAAACTGGCAGGGTAGAGGTATCTTTGCAATTTAAGAGGCCGGAAGGGGGCAGGAATCGGTGGTGAAGAGGGAAAAAGACGGAGGAAAACCGATACGGCCGGCCCGAATCCTCGTGGCCGGTTTCCTCTCCATGATTGCCGTGGGGACGCTCCTCCTCTCCCTCCCCATCTCGTCGTCCACGGGGAGGTCGATTCCCCTCATCGATGCCCTCTTCACCTCCACCTCGGCTGTCTGCGTGACGGGGCTCATTACGAAGAATACGGCCACCGACTTCTCCCTCTTCGGAAAAGTGGTCATTCTCCTCCTCATCCAGGCCGGCGGACTCGGGTACATGACCCTCTCCACCATCATCTCCCTCCTCATCGGGAAGAGGATTTCCCTGAGGGACCGCCTCATCATGGCGGAGGCTTACAACGTCCTCTCTCTGGAAGGGCTCGTCCGGTTTACAAAGACGATTTTCACTATCACCGTCTCGCTCGAAATTATCGGCGCCACAATCCTCTTCTTCAACTGGCTTCCCCAGATGGGCCCGAAGGATGCCGCTTTTCACGCCGTTTTCCAGGCGGTTTCGGCCTTCAACAACGCCGGCTTTTCCTCATTCCCCGATAACCTCGCCCGGTTTCAGGGCGACGTGACGGTAAACCTCACCATCATCCTCCTCATTGTCCTGGGGGGGATAGGGTACATCGTCATAAGCGACCTCTACCGCTTTTTCACGGGACAGGTGGTGCGCCTCTCCTTCCACACGAAGGTGGTCCTCGTGGCCACGGGGATACTCATCACGGGGGGGACCCTCCTCTTCCTCCTCGTCGAGGGGGGAAATCCCGGGTCGCTGGCCGGCCTCCCCTTCCACCGGAAGGTCATGGTCTCCCTCTTCCAGTCGGTGACGACGAGGACGGCGGGGTTTAATACCGTGGACGTGGGGAGGCTTGCCTACCCGACGCTCTTTGCCTTCATCCTCCTCATGTTCATCGGGGCCTCGCCCGGGGGGACGGGAGGGGGGATAAAAACGTCCACGTTTTCCGTCATGTGCACGGCCCTCTGGTGCACGATGAGGGGGCAGAGGGATACCACTCTCTTCCGGAGGGAGATTCCCCCGGAGATGGTGGCGCGCTCCTTTTTCATCGGCACCTCCGCTATGTTTTTCATCGTCGCCGGCACGGCCGTGGTCCTCCTCGTCGAGAAGGGGCCTCTCATTTCTACCCTCTTCGAGTGTGTTTCCGCATTCGGGACGGTGGGCCTCTCAACGGGCAACGGCGGAAACCTCTCCCTGGTTGCGAATTTCGGTCCCATCGGCAAATTAATGATAATTATTCTCATGTTTACGGGCCGCCTCGGGCCCCTCACCATCGGGTCCGCCTTTATTTACAAAGGTGAGGTGAGGGTGTATAAATATCCTGAAGGGAAAATCCTCGTCGGTTGAGGCTTTTATGAGGCAGTTTGCCGTCATCGGTCTGGGAAGGTTCGGGTACTCCGTGGCGGAGACCCTCATCCGGAAGGGGGCCGAGGTCCTGGCCATCGACAGGGATGAGGAGAAGGTGCAGAAAATCAGCGACATCGCCACCTTCGCAGTCGCCATGGACGCGACGGACGAAAAAGGTTTGAAATCAATAGGAATTCAGAATGTGGACGTCGCTGTGGTGAGCATCGGCGAAGACATCGAGTCGAGCGTCCTGGCCGTGATGATACTGAAAGAACTGGGAGTGAAAGAAATCGTGGCCAAGGCGATAACCGACCTTCACGCCCGGATACTCGTCAACCTGGGAGTGAGCAAGGTGATTTTCCCCGAGCGGGAGATGGGGCGGCGCCTCGCCAACTCCCTCGTTATGCCCACGGTGCACGATTTTATCCAGCTTTCGGAAGAATACAGCATAGCCGAGATTCCCGCTCCGAAGGAGTTCCAGGGGAAATCCCTGAAGGAAATCGGAATCCGTGCCCGCTACAACATGAACGTCCTGGCCATCAGGCGGAAAGTCCCCACCATCGAGGACGAAGGGGAGACCTCATACCGGGAGGAGACCATCATTTCCCCCAGCGCGGACGACAAAATCGAGGCGGGAGACGTCCTCGTCGTCCTCGGGGAGAACAGAAAGTTCCAGAAACTGTCGAAGTTGATTTGACGGAGAGCCCTCCATGAGCGACGAGAAGAGAGAGGAGATGAAGGAAGGGGAAAAGGGGACCTCTCCAGGGTCGGAGGAGAAGGGAAAGGAGATTGAGAATCTCCTGGAGATGGGGAAGTTCTACTACGTCAACAGGAAGTTCGACGAGGCACGGGAGAGGTTCGAGAAGGTCCTCGAGATAGACCCGGACAACGAGGAGGCGCTCCTCAACATCGCTCTCATCCACGAGCTCCACAATGAGCCGGAAAAGGCGAAAGAAGTCTACCAGACTGTCCTTAAAAAGCATCCCGAAAGCGCAGCCGCCAGGGAGAAGCTGAACCGCCTATCGGGACTCTGAGGCTTTCCTTTCCCGGTACTTCTTCACCGCCACGTAAGCGGCGCCGTAAGAGACGGCCGAGACGACGAGGGAGACGATGGTGTTTCCTGCCAGGTAAATGAGCGTCCCCCTCGTGAGAGACCAGAGTCTCTCCCCCTCCTTCCAGAGGCGGAGAATCTTCTCTGCGTCCTCCCGAAAGAGAAACCCTCCCACTGCGGCGCTGGCTGACCAGAAGAGGGGAGTCGTCACGGGATTCATGATGAGAGACCCCACGATAGCGGCGCCCCTGTTGACCCGGAAGAGGGTGGCAAGGAGATAGGAGAGGGGGATGGCGATTCCGAAGGTGGGGAAGACGCCGAGGAAGACCCCGAGGGAGAATCCCGCTGCGACCCGGTGGGGAGTGTCGTGGACGCGGACGAGGCGGAGGTAGATGTAACGGAGGTAGCGAGAACTCTTTTCTTTCCAGTCCCTTCCCCTCACTCTCCCCCTTCCTCCCTCAGGGAGCGTTCGTTTTTCACGTGGCGGTAGACGTAGAGACCGGCGAGGATGACGATGACGGCGAGAATGAGGAGGTCGAACCTGTGAAAGTATTCCCGCACGACCGTCCAGTGCTCTCCCAGTTTGAAGCCAACCCACGCCAGTCCGAGACACCAGGGAAAGGACCCGAGCAGGGTGTAGATTGAGAATCGGGTGAAGTTCATCCGGGCGACGCCTGCGGGGAAGGCGATAAACGTCCTCACCACGGGGAGGAGGCGGCAGACGAAAATCGTTGCCTCCCCGTATCTCTCAAACCACCGGTCGGCCAGGTCCAGGTCCCTCCGTGAGATGAGAACGTATCGTCCGTATTTCTCTATGAGAGGTCTCCCCCCGTAGGCCCCGAGGAAGTAGGCAGGAATTGACCCGAAGAGACATCCCAGGGTCCCGGCGAGAGCGACGGCGAGGAGAGAGAATCGTCCCTGTGCAGCCAGAAAACCCCCGAAGGGCATGATGACTTCTGACGGGATGGGTATGCAGGCGCTCTCCAGACTCATGAGGGAAAAGATGCCGATGAGCCCCGTCTTGTCGATGAAGGAGATGATGAGTCCGGCGATGAATTCGAAGAGTCTGTAGGCCACACCGGCCTCCCCGCTGGTGGTGTCGGGGAAACATCATACTCCGGGAGGGAAATGCTGTCGAGACAGGAGAGGGGAGGGGGCGGGGAGGATTTTCTCCCCGCCTCGAAGGGGGGTTACCTGGTCCTGTCGTTGTGCTTCAGGCGGTAGATGTGGCGGGAGGCCCTGTCCTGCATCATGTGGAGTCTCACCCTCTCACGGCAGGTGAGGTCGCCGTCGGAGAGGAAACGTCTCTTCGTCCTCTGGATTCTCACCTGCTCCTTCTCGAGCCGGAACGCTTCCCGGGGGGTGAGCTGTCCGGACCGGATTCCCTGGTGGATTCTCTTCTGCTGGCGAATCTGCCTCTTCCCGACAGGTCCGATGGCCAGTGCGGGCGAGACGAGGGTGACCGTGAAAACAGCTGCCAGAAGAATTCCGAGCAGTTTCTTCATCTTCTTGACCTCCTTTCGTTTTGTCCTCCATCTGGAAGTGTAAACCCCGATGTGGGGAGTTGGTTTCACGGGAAAATTCTTGACAGGGAGGATGACTCACTGATACCCTGCGAGTATCTGCACAGGCGCGCTTCTTCACGGAGAACGGGTTTGTGCGGGGAGAAACACAAAGGAGGTACAGGCACGTGGTAAGAGGTCGTGTAAAGTGGTTCAATGATTCCAAGGGCTACGGATTCATTGAACAGGAAGACGGTCCGGACGTTTTCGTCCACTTTTCTGCCATTCAGCAGGAGGGTTTTAAGTCCCTCAAGGAAGGTGAAATCGTCGAATTCGAAATCACCGAAGGACCTAAAGGCCCTCAGGCCGCGAACGTCGTGAAGGTTTCCTGAAGGAATCGGAAGCGACGAAACTTTCAAACCCCGGCCCGCGGGCCGGGGTTTTTCGTATTCATCGATGGCGGGACCACTCGTCGAGGGAGCGAGGAAAATTCAGGAGAGGCTGAAAAGGTCTCTCCGACTTCTGCCCCTTCCTCTTGAGCGAATTCGGAGTGTCGGCGCCGTCGACGTCTCCTACCTGGGGACGAGGGACACCGTCTTCGCCACGGTGGTCCTCTTCTCTTATCCAGACCTGGTCCCTGTAGAGAAGAGAGCCAGGGCGGGAGTAACCGATTTCCCTTACATCCCCGGATACCTCGCATTCCGCGAGGTCCCCATCATCCTCGATACACTGGCCGGAGTGGAAATAACTCCGGATGTCCTGCTGGTGGACGGACACGGAATCGCCCATCCGAGGGGGTTTGGGGTGGCCTCACACCTGGGAGTCGTATCCGGAATTCCCACAATCGGGGTGGCCAAGAAGAAACTGGTGGGGACCTTCGACCCGCCTCCCGACGAGAAGGGAAAGTGGACGCCCCTCAGGGTGAATGGGGAGGTGGCGGGCGCCGTCCTGAGGACGAGGCCCGGGGTTAAACCCGTCTTCGTCTCTCCCGGCCACCTCACGGACCTGGAGTCCTCAGTGAAACTCGTCATTTCGGTGACGGGAAAGTACAGGATTCCCGAGCCCCTCAGGCAGGCACACAACCTCACGGTCCTGTGCAGGGCCGAGTGGAAAAGGACGGGGAGACTCCCCCTCTGAGAGAGCCTCCCCGAAAATTTCCCTCAGTTTCTCGTTATTTCTGCTGCGCTGGTGCTCCGGGCGTTTCCGGTGCCGGGGCTGGAGATTGCGCTGGGGTTTGAGCCGGCGGTTGAGGCATCTGGGCGGGCGGTGCCTGCTGCGTCTGAGCGGGGGCTTTCTCCATCACCGTCTCTTTCCCGGCGTGGCTCGACATGTACGCCAGGGAGAGGGACGTGAGCATGAAGATAACCGCAGCGATGGCAGTTATCTTCCCGAGGAGACCCGTCGGTCCCGTTGGACCGAAGATGGTCTGGGACGCGCCTCCCCCGAACATGGCGCCCAGTTCAGCTCCTTTCCCCGTCTGCATCAGGACGACGGCAACGAGCACGACCGACACGATGATGTGCACGATGAGGATGAAAGTGTACATCTTGAACAGTTACCTCCGGTCAGGGTTCGTAGTATTTTACTATTTTTTCGAAAGAGTCCACCTTCAAACTTGCGCCGCCCACGAGCGCCCCGTCGATATCCTCCTGGGCCATCAGGGAAGCGATGTTCTCCGGCTTGACGGACCCTCCGTAGAGTATCCGGACCTTTTTCGCCGTTTCCTCCCCGAAGAGTTTCCCCAGGATTTTCCGGATAAGGGAATGAACTTCCTGGGCCTGGTCGGGCGTGGCTGTTTTCCCCGTGCCGATAGCCCACACCGGCTCGTAGGCGATGACCAGTTTTTCCCCGTCGCCCGGAACGACCCCTTTTAATCCTTCTTCCACCTGAAGTCGGACCACATCGGCCGTGGCGTCTTTCTCCCTCTCCTCCAGAGTCTCCCCCACGCACATGATGGGCGTGAGGCCCGAGGCCAGGGCCTTTTTCACCTTCAGGTTCACTCCCTCATCGGTTTCCCCGTAGTACGCCCTCCTCTCGGAGTGACCGATGATGACGTATTCCACCCCCAGCTCTTTCAGCATGGGGGCGGAAATTTCCCCGGTGAACGCTCCCTGGTCTTCCTGGTGCATGTTCTGGGCACCCACGCGGAGGTTCGTCCCCCGGGCTTTTTCAGCCAGGGTCGCGATGGACGTGTAAGGAGGGGCGATAACCACCTCCACATCCCTCACGTCGGCTATGCGGGGAATGAAGGCCTCGGCGAACTCGGCCGTTTCCCTCGCCGTCTTGTGCATTTTCCAGTTGCCGGCGATTATCGGGCGTCTCACCTTCTCCCCCTCACTTCCAGATGTATTCCGTCAGGTCCACGAGCCTGTTTGCGTAGCCCCACTCGTTGTCGTACCAGGCGAGGACCTTCACCAGATTCCCGTCGATGACCTTCGTCGATGGCGCGTCGAAGATAGCCGAGTATGGGGTGTGGTTGAAGTCGACGGAGACGAGCTCTTCCTCGGAGTAGTGGAGAATCTTCCTCAGTTTCCCCCGGGAGGCCTTTCTCATCGCCTCGTTCACCTTCTCTTCCGTCACTTCCTTTTCCACGAGCGCCGTGAAGTCGACGACGGAGACGTTGGGAGTGGGCACGCGGATTGCCATTCCGTCGAGTTTCCCCTTCAGTTCAGGGATGACGAGGGTGACGGCTGTGGCTGCCCCCGTCGTGGTGGGTATCATCGAGAGGGCAGCGGCGCGGGCCCTCCTCAGGTCCTTGTGCGGGAGGTCGAGAATCCTCTGGTCGTTGGTGTAGGCGTGGATGGTAGTCATGATTCCCTTCTGGACGCCGAAGTTGTCGTGGAGGACCTTCACGACGGGAGCGAGACAGTTGGTCGTGCAGGAGGCGTTTGAGATGATGTTGTGAGCTTTCGGGTCGTAGGCATCGTGATTGACGCCCATGACGATGGTGATGTCCGGATTCTTCGCCGGTGCTGAGATGATGACTTTCTTGGCTCCCGCTTTCAGGTGCTTGGAGGCGTTGTCCCTGTCGCGGAATCTCCCCGTCGATTCGAGGGCGACCTGGACGCCCAGCTTCTTCCACGGCAGTTTCGCCGGGTCCGGTTCAGAAATGACGGCAATCTTTTTCCCGTCGACGACGATGGAATCTTCCGTGTAGGACACTTTCCCCGGGTAAGTGCCGTGGACGGAGTCGTACTTGAAGAGGTGTGCGAGAGTCTTCGCGTCGGTCAGGTCGTTGACGGCAACGACGTCCACGTTTTTCCTCTTCAGGGCAATCCTGAGGTAAGACCTTCCAATTCTCCCGAATCCATTTATCCCAACTTTGACCGCCATGGGTCACCTCCTGTAAGTTTTCTTTATAAAGGGAAGTGCCGTGAAAAAGAGCGCTTTTCCGTTAGCAGATAATATACTACCTGTCTTTAAGATGTCAAAGAGAGAAGGGGAGTTTTTACAGTATTTTTCAAGACTTGGTCCTCTCGACGGACTCGACGAGAGCATCTCTCATCTTCTCGGGGGCGGCGCCGGGGTGGAAGGTGACGGAGACGGTGAAGAATCCCCGGCTGATGGCGGCGTGCGCCACGGGGTCGAATCGGTCCTTCCGGCGGAGGGGTGTGAAACCCTCGTGTTTCAGCGTCTCCTCCAGTCGGGGGAGGATTTTTTCACCCTTCCCCCGCGCCGAGATGATACCCATCCTCTCCTGGAGGAATACCGCTTCCTCGGGCTGGTCAGCGGAGAGGCTGACGAAGTAGAGGGGGACGGGGAGGAGGAGGGAACGGTATTTTCTCAGGAAGGGGACGATCTGCGGGACTCCCTTCTCCTCGAGGATGACCACCCATACCTGTTTCTCCCTGGGGCGGAGAATCTGAGAGAGGCGGGCGAGGGGCTCCCGCGTGTCCCTCCCGGGAGGTGAGAGGGTCCAGACTCCTCCGCCGAGGACTCCGGCGGCTGAAAAGAGGATAAGGATGAGTCCTGCCGTCTCTCCTCCGGACAATCCGAGCAACCGTCCCAGAGCGAGAACCCAGAGCCCCGCTCCGCCGGCAAAGCCCGTGCGGTAGAAGAATCGGGACATGCCGCCACTTTTCCCCGGTCCTGCCGGGTGGAGGAAGATGACGGCCTGAGGCGTCGGGTCCAGTCCCCGGGAAAATCTCCCGTAGAGCGTGATGGGCGCCTTCCCCGCCAGGGCGTTGAGCAGGGGGTAGCCCCCGCTGTCCATGAGGTGGAGGAGGAGTGACATGGAGAGGAGGAAGAAGGAGGGGTAGGTTTTCCCGGCGGTGAGGAGGAGACCTCCGGTCGCGTGAAGGAGGGAGGCCACCGCGGCGGTGACCCACGGTGCCCTGTATGCCCACCCCCGGATGGGATGGTAGGTGAGGTTTTCTTCCTTCTCTGCCGGGCCCATGGGGGGAATTTTATGGCAGGAGAGGGAAAAGTTAAATAGAATTCAGAGAAAGAGAAAGAGGAGGTGTGAGGAATGATTCTTCAGACGAGGCGCCTTCCCGGGTCTGCTTTCGACAGGATAGCCTCCTCCGGGCACGACTACGTCGTTGGCCCTCCGTCCGGAATGACGCGCCAGGAACTTCTCTCGCGGGTGCCCGGGGCGTCGGCCATCATCTCCACTCTTGCAGACACCATCGACGGGGAAGTGATGGATGCTGCAGGCGGTGGGCTGAAGGTCATTGCCAACTACGCCGTCGGTTTCAATAACATCGACGTGGAGGAGGCGACGAGGAGAGGAATCGTCGTCTGCAACACACCCGACGTTCTCACCGACGCGACGGCCGACATGGCCTTCGCCATGGTCATGGCGGCGGCCCGCTTCATCCCCCAGGCTCACGAATTCACGAAAAAAGGGCTTTTCACAGGATGGGACCCTGAGCTCTTCCTGGGACAGCCCGTCTGGGGGAAGACGATGGGAATCGTGGGGATGGGGAAGATAGGGACGGCAGTCGCCCGCCGGGCGAAAGGATTCGGAATGACCATCCTCTATCACAACAGGAAACCGGTTCCCGCGGAACTGGAGGCGGAACTGGAAGCGCGGCTCGTTCCTCTTGACGTCCTCCTCAGGGAGTCCGACTTCGTCGTTCTCCTCACTCCCCTCACGGAGGAAACCCGCGGGATGATCGGGGAGAGGGAACTTTCCCTCATGAAGGGGAGCGCCTGCCTGGTGAACATAAGCCGGGGGCCCGTCGTCGTTGAGGACGCCCTCGTGAGGGCTCTGAAGGAGAAGAAGATATTCGCCGCTGCCCTCGATGTCTACGAGAGGGAGCCGGAGATACACCCGGGGCTTTTCGAACTGGACAACGCGGTCCTCCTCCCCCACATCGGCTCCGCGACGGCGGAAGCGAGGGAGAAGATGGCGCACCTCACCGTCGAGAACGTGCTCTCCGTGCTCGACGGGCGGGAACCCCCTGCGTCAGTCAATTACCGGGAAGTGTTCTCCTCTAAAAGCTCCTGAGGAGGTCGCGGGCGCTCTTTTCCACGCGCTTCTCGAAGGGAATCGTGAGCCCTCCGAGGAAGGTTCCCACCGTCAGGGCCCCCCGGACGGTGAGGGATATTTTCCTCTGCCTGATGAAGGTGCTCGTGGTTCGAATGAGGCGGGCGACGGCGACCTGCACGGGGAGGACGATGATTTTTTCCTTCCCCGGTTCGATTGAGGGAAGGTCTTCCGCTTTACCGGAGAAAATCTCTTCACCTTCCCGTGATATCGTGTAGACGAGTTTCCTCGCTGCGAGGGTGAAGGAGTTTTCGTTTTCCACCGCGAGCCTGAGGGTCAGGGGAACCATCCCCGGTTCCGATTTCCGGACCTCTTCGATGGTGACGGAGACGACGCGGACTTTCGGCTTCTTCACCCGGGCCGTCATGAGGGGGGCGCAGGCGGCAGCCGTAAGGATCGCTCCCGAAAGAAGCAGAGGAAGAGCTCGTCCAAGGAGGTGGCGCGTGCTCATCATCGACGAGGTGCGGATTCCCGCCTGCTCAGATATCTCTCTGAGGGACCGCATATCCACCATTATAGGACTCTCCCGGGATGTGGTGAAAGACGTTTCCGTGCTGAGGAGAAGCGTCGACGCGAGAAAGGGGAAGCGTCCCTCATTCGTGTACCGGGTGGCAGTGACGCTTTCAGACCCTGCTCTCGAGGAGAGGGCGAGGGGAAGGGGCGTCAGGCGGGTTGAGGGGCTTCCTGAGTCGTGGGCAATACCCGATGTCTCCCCCGGGCGCCCCGACATCCCTGTTGGCATCGTCGGGACGGGACCGGCAGGCCTTTTCGCCGCCCTGGTTTTGCTCGAAAGGGGTGTCCCCGTGGTCCTCTTCGAGATGGGCAAGCCGGTGGAGGAGAGGGTGAGGGACGTGGCCGATTTCTGGAGGAGGGGGATACTGAGAGAGGAGAGCAACGTCCAGTTTGGCGAAGGGGGGGCCGGGACCTTCTCTGACGGGAAGTTGACGACCCGGATTAAAGCGAGAGAGAGGGAGTTCGTCCTTTCCCTCTTTGAAAAGTTCGCGGGGAGGGAGGGCCTGAGAGTCGAGGCCAAACCTCACGTCGGGACCAACAGACTCCGCACCTTTCTCCTCAATGCCCGGAGAGAGATTGAGGAGAGAGGGGGGAAATTCCTCTTCTCTTCGACCGTCACGGACCTGACTGTCGAAGGTGGTCGGGTAAAAAGTGTGAGGACCTCCCGGGGAGAGACGGTGGATGTCTCTGCCCTCGTCGTCGCGCCGGGAAACGGGGCGAGGAAGACCTTTTCCCTCCTTGCCTCCCGGGGCATCCCCCTCCAGCCAAAACCTTTCGCTGTGGGGGTGAGGGTGGAGCATCCACAGGACCTGATAGACAGGATACAGTACGGCTCTTTCGCCGGGTGTGGCTGCCTCCCGCCTGCGGACTACACTGTCTCCGTCAGGACCGGCGCGGGAGACCTCTACTCCTTCTGCATGTGCCCGGGCGGTTTCGTCCTCCTCTGCCCCACGGGCGAGGGTGAGGTGGTCGTCAACGGAATGAGTCCGTCGGGAAGACGGACGGGATTTGCCAACTCCGGTTTCGTCATTCAGGTCCACCCCCCGCCCGGCTCGCCCTGGGATTACGGAATCCGTTTTCAGGAATCGCTGGAGAGGAAGGCGTACAGTATCGCGGGGGAAACGTTTGCGCTCCCTGCCTCCCGCGTGACCGATTTCGTCTCGGGCCGTCCCCCACGGGGGGAACTTCCGCCGGGTCGGTGGGCCGGCCCGGAGAGGGTGGCTGTGGACCTTTCTCCCATATTTCCCCCGGAAATGGCGGAGGGACTGAGGGAGGGGTTGTCCCGGGTGGGGAAAGTTTTGAAGGGGTTTGTTACGGAAGACGCCACCGTTTACGCCGTGGAGTCGCGCACTTCCTCCCCTGTGAGAATCGTGCGGGGGAAGGACTACGCCTCTCCCGCGGCCGAGAATCTCTACCCCGCGGGGGAAGGCGCCGGGTATGCGGGAGGAATCACCAGTTCCGCCGTCGACGGCGTGCGCGTGGCGGTGGCCATCCTCCGGAAGTTTGGGGGGTGAAGGAAAGGGGGATATAATCAATGAGTAACGGGAGGAACAGTGAAGAAGAATCTTTTTGTGAGCGACCTCAAGAGCCTGGGAAATGCGCTGATATTCAGCGACTACTTCCTCGTGACGAGCAAGTCCGTCCTGAGGACGAACGCGGGCAAGCCCTACCTGAACATCACCCTCAGGGACAAAAGCGGTGAGATTGAGGGGAGGGTCTGGGACAACGTGGAAGAACTCTCATCCCGCTTTTCGGCGTTCGACTTCGTTAAAGTGACCGGGTCCCTCGTCAACCATCAGGGGAGGTATCAGGTCAAGGTGCTCGACATAGAAGGGGTGAGCGGAGACGAAGTGGACCCGGCTGATTACATCCCCTCGTCGGAGAAGCCTCCCGAGGAGATGTGGGAGGACCTCCTCTCCCTCGTGGAGACGCTGAAGGACGAGAAGGTGAAAAAATTCGTGAGGGGGGTCCTCACAGATGAGGAGACGAGGGAAAAGTTCCTCACCGCCCCTGGAGGCAAGAGACTCCACCACGATTACCGGGGCGGTCTTCTTGAACACACTCTCTCGGTGGCCCGAATATGCGATTTCCTTTCATCTCACTACGAAGGAGTCGACCGGGACATGCTCCTTGCGGGGGCAATCCTCCACGACCTGGGGAAAACGCGGGAAATCCTGTCCGGGCCTTCCTTCGAGTACACAGACGAGGGGAAACTCCTGGGTCACATAACGCTGGGGGCATCTCTTCTCACGGCGTTTCAGGAAAGGGAGGGGATTCTCCCCCCGAAGCGTTTCACCGAACTCCTCCACATCGTGATTTCCCATCACGGAGAACTCGAGTACGGTTCGCCCAAGAGGCCGAAGACCCTCGAAGCTGTCATCGTCCACTTCGTGGAGAACCTCGATTCGAAGGTGAACGCCTTCCTCTCCGTCCTGAAAGAGGCGGACGAGGGAGCCGTCTGGTCCGACTACCAGCGGATGTTCTCCCGATTTCTCTACCTGAGAAGGGGGGAGGGGGAATGAGGAAGGGCCTGGAGGAGGAGGAGTGGAGACAGCACACCTGATTCCTTACTTCCTCGCCCTCTTCTGCTACGGCGCCGACTTTCTCTTCCGGGTTTTCGGAGAGGGGGGGAAACCGCTCCACCGCTCCTTCTTCGGTGCCGCATTTTTCCTCCACACCATCTTCCTCGCCCTCCGGTGGAGAGTGACCGGCCACGCCCCTTTTGTCGGAATGTTTGAGAGCGTCAGTTTCTACCTCTGGTCCACAGCGCTCGTTTCTCTCATCCTTTCGATCCGGAAGGCGGTGCCGGGGGAGAAGGGAACGCTCTTCCTTTCTGGATACTGCGCCCTCTTCTCCGTTGTGGGGGCGCTCTCTCCGAAGGCCATGGTCCCGAAGATACCCGTCCTGGACACGAGGTGGTTCGAGATTCACGTGGCGCTCTCATTCGTGTCGTACGCCTACATGACGGTCACCCTGCCTTACCTCCTGTCGAGAGGGTTCCGGGAAAAGGAGGAACAGGTGGAGGCTCTCGCCTTCTACGGATTCACCCTCTTCTCTGCCGGGATGGTTGCCGGCGGAATATGGGCGTACTTCGCCTGGGGGTCGTACTGGATATGGACGCCGAAGGAGGTCTTCTCCGCCGTCCTCTGGGTTTACTACGGCACTCTCCTCCACGCGAAAATGGTGGGCCGTTTCTCTCCAGAGGTGAGGCGGGGACTTTACGCTCTCGGTTACGGAATCATGATGTTTACCTACCTGGGAGTTTCCCTTCTCCTCAAGAGCAGTCACAGTTTCCGGTGAGGGGGGATAAGTGAGACGCTTCTGGGAATTCATCACATCTCCTCTCCTCTGCGTTGCCTGCGGCATCGGGTTTTTCCTCTCGGGACTTTTCCTCTCCCTCTTCCTCGACGGCGCACCCGGATACTTTGAAGACATTGAATCGTCGCTCCTCCTGACGTGGCTGAGGGGGAAAGTTGCGGCGGGGTTTTCCCTTCCCCTCATTTTCTTCCTCCTCTTCCTCCTCGTCGTGGCCGTTTTCACCCTCAACCTCGTCCTCTGTACGGGGGACCACCTGACCGGTCTGGTGAGGCGGAGGTCCGGGTTGCGCCGCTTCATCCCTCACATCATGCACGTTGCCGTCGTCCTCGTCGTGGCGGGACACGCCGTCAGCGCGTCGAGCGGGGCCCGGGTGAAGGGTGTGGGGGTTCTGGAGGGGAGGGGAGTGAGGCTTTTCGCGCCTGCCTGGACTCTTTACCTCGAGGATGTGGATATTGAGGTGGGGAAGTGGGGTTATCCCGCAGATATGGTGGCCCATGTGAAAATTCAGGCTGAAGGCGTTACCGTCGCCCGGGGAAGCACACGTCCTAATGAACCCTTTTTCGTGGACGGGTACGTCCTCTATCTGAAAAACGCCGGGGTCCTCCCCTCAGGGGCGAGGTATGCGCTTTTCGACCTGACCAGGGACCCGGGCGCTCCCGTCGTCCTCATCGGGGCTCTCCTCTTCACTCTGGGAAACCTCCTCTACCTCCTCTTTCCCGCGCGGAATTTCCGGAAAAACGAAAGGAGGGGAAAGTGAGGCTTTCTCCGCTTACGGAGGGCTCGAAGGTGTACGTCGTCGCGACGGCTTCTCCCGTTGAGGGAGAACTCCTCTCGCGGGGGAAGAGCCTCCTCGAGGAGAGAGGATTCCGGGTCGTTGAGGCCGAAGGGATTCGGGCGAGGAGAGGGTATCTGGCGGGAGATGACGGCGAGAGGGCGGAAGCCTTAAACCGCGTCTTCAGGGAAAGTGAGGGGGGCGCGGTCCTCTTCGCCCGGGGTGGATACGGGACGCTCAGGATACTCCCTCTCATCGACTACGGCCTTTTGAAGGAGAACCCGAAGGTCCTGGCGGGCTTCTCGGACGTCTCCTGCCTCCTGGCGTATCTCTCTTCCCGACACGGCATCCCCACCCTCCACGCCTGCATGCCCGCGACGGGGCAGGTGGGAAAGGAGGGGTGCCGCATCGACCTGCTGGCGGATATCCTCACCGACCGGGTCTCTTACCCTCTTCAGGTGGGAGGGAAGCTCGAGGGAGCGGTTTCCCCCCGCCCCATCCGGGGAATTTCCCTCGGGGGGTGTCTCTCCGTGCTCGTCTCTCTCCTGGGAACGCCCTTCGAACCGGACTTCGAAGGGAAGGTCCTCTTCCTGGAGGAGGTGGGGGAGAAGGCGTACCGGGTCGACCGGAAGATGACGCAACTCAGAATTTCCGGGAAGCTCTCACGAGTGGCGGGAGTGGTCCTCGGCGAGATGATTCCCGTCGAGGGAGAGTCGACCGGCCACCTCCAGGAAATCGTGGCCGACGCCTGCCAGCGCGCGGGAGTCCCCCTCTTTCTCGGGCTCCCCGTGGGGCACGGCGAGAGAAACGAGCCAATCCCCATGGGTGTCGAGGTGGAAGTCCTCCCGCAGAGGGGAGGGTGGGTTTTCTCCGTTAAGCAGTCTCCCTTCGAGGTGGAGTGGTGACGGAGAAGGCGCTTGAAAAGATTCTCCAGGAGGGGAGGGAAAGGGGACTCTACGAGAACGCCTTTCTCCAGGTTTTCGGGGCGGAAGAGGTCGTGTACGCGGGACGGGCAGGACGCGCAACGGCGGCCTCCCTCTTCGACGTGGCGTCCATTACGAAGGTCTTCACGGCCCTTCTCGTGGGGGCGCTCGTCCTCGAACGCCGCCTGGACGACCAGTTTCGGGTGGGAGACTTTTTCCCGGGGAGAGTTTCCGGCCCCCTCTCGCTCGTCACGGTGGAGGAGTTGCTCTCTCACACCTCGGGTCTCCCCTCGTGGGTCCCCCTCTACGAGGAGGTAATGAACGGCGAGGGGAGGTTCACCGTCTCCCCGGCGGAGAAGAGGAGGGAAACCATTCTCGAGAGGCTCCTCACCCTTTCTCTCGAGTCGCCTCCAGGAGAGGAGATACGCTACAGCGACGCGGGTTACATTCTCCTCGGTTTCCTCCTGGAGAGAGGAACGGGGAAGAGCCTGAAGGAACTGTTGAGGAAGAAAATTACGGAACCGCTCCGCCTCATGGATACGGGATTCACCCCCCTCGATGAGGTCCCCCACTGCGACT
>RFHC01000058.1 GCA_003696505.1 Deltaproteobacteria bacterium | reverse complement strand
GGTTTGGCAACTCTTCATTGCCAGATTCCGCACTCCGCCATCCGAAATCCGAAATCCCTGGTTATCTGTCATTCCGCCTTCCGCCCTCCGCAATCCGACATCCGCATTCCGAACTCCGCATTCCGCATTCACCCGGTTGCCCGCTAATTCTATTCCCCTCTCATCAATTCCCCGATATAATGATGTATACATACATCACGTAGAGGTTCAGAGGTGAGGAGAACCCAGATATACCTCGACGAGGAGATTTACGAAAGGCTGAAAGCGGAGAGCAGGATTCGGAAGGTTTCCATGTCCGAAATCATCAGGGAGAATCTGCGGCACATGCGCATATCGGACGTTACCCGAATGAAGAGAGCGTTGAAAGAAACCGCGGGGATATGGAGAGACAGGGAAGTTGACGTGGAAGAATATGTAAGAGACGTGAGGAAGGACCGGAAAAGGTGATTCTCGTTGACACGGACGTCCTCATCTGGGTCCTTCGGGGAAGGGAGGACATCGTTCGGAGATTCGAGGAGGCTTTAGAAGAAAAGGAGGGGTTTGTTTTTATCACGCCCGTTCAAGAGGCAGAGATATTTGCTGGTGCCAGGAAAGGGGAAGAATCTCTCATAAACAGCTTTCTCTCCTCACTCAAAAACATTCCCATTGATTCCGAATCGGGGAGCAGAGCCGGGGAATACCTGGCGAAGTACGGGAAATCCCACGGGACCACACTTGCGGACGCTTTTGTCGCAGCAGTTGCTTCAGTCAACGGCCTGAAACTCTGGACTTTGAACAGAAAACACTTTCCCATGTTGAAGAGAGAAGACTTTTTCTCCTGAAAAACCAATCAACCAAATCGCTTATTTAATCCTGATGCTCGGAGGCTCGTTGGTTGTGGGTTCGGCAATTCACCGTTGCCAGATTCCGCATTCCGCCATCCGCAATCCGAAATTCCTGAAAACGGGAGCGGATAAACCGCTCCCCTACGGTTTTCTCAATACCTATTTGCCGGGTTTCAATCTGCAATTTCTCATTCTGCAATCCGCCATCCGCACTCCGCATTCCTCCGGATGCTCCGATGCTCTGCTCCTCGGATGCTCGTTAATCCCCTGGTTTACCAACTCTCCATTGCCAGATTCCGCAATCCGCCATCCGAAATCCGAAATCTCAGAAAAAGGGCAGGAATAACCTTCGACTCCGCTCAGGTCTTACCTTCGACTCCGCTCAGGTTCCACCCCCGCCCCAATGGGTTTTTCGGTTGTTCGGAGGATCGGAGCCTCGGAGGCTCGGAGGATCGGAGGCTCGGAGGTTCGGAGGTTCGCTCCCTCGGTGGTGATGGCACTCTGCTCACATCCGTGACACTTTTCCTCCCGATTGTGGCCCCCTTGAGTCAAAAAATTGACGTCTGTCTCCCTAAATTATTGAAATTCAATGGGTTCTAATCCTGGTATGGTCCCTGCAAAAAAGGGAGCGTGAGAAAAAAGGAGAGGTGACGGTTATGCCGGAAGAAAACGGTGCTCCCGAACAGGCCCAGAAGAAGGGGAAAGGGAAGAAGCTCATCCTTATCATCGTGGCTCTCCTCCTCGTCGTGGGCGGTGCTGGAGGCTTCTTCTTCATGAAGAAGAAGGGGTCCCACGGGGAGGCTGAGGCGAAGAAAGAGGAGGTCATCGAGGAGAAGGTGACCCTCGACCTGTCGCCGTTCATCGTCAACCTGCTGAACAGCAAGAGGAACAAATTTCTCAAAGTGACGCTCACGCTGGAGATGTCCGACGAGGTTGCGCTGAACAAAGCCAAGGCATCGCTTCCCGAGATTCGAGACGTCATCATCACGCTCCTGACGAGCAAGACGGCGGACGAACTGATTATGCCCGAAGGGAAACTCCAGCTGAAGGACGACATCGCCATGCGGCTCAATCAGATACTCGGGGGGCACGCCGTGAAGAAGGTTTACCTCACAGAATTCGTGATGCAGTGAGGGGGAAATGGACGAGATTCTCAGCCAGGAAGAGGTCAACGCTCTCCTGAAGGGAATTTCTGAAGGGAAGGTGGAGACGGAAAAGGGTGTACCGGCAGGAGACGCCCAGGTCTACGAGTTTCCCCGCGTGGAGGAGGGTGAGGAAGGAGATGCCCTCCCCCGCATGGAAAAGGTGGCGGCAAAGGTGGCGTCCGCCGTCAACGAATCCCTCATCGGCCTTCTCAAGCGTCCTGTCGAGGTGGGGAGCGTTGAGGTGCGCTACGAGTCGGGGGAAGAGTGCTTCTCCAGACTCCCCGACCTCTGCTCCCTCTCCCTCTTTTCCATGGACCCTCTGAAAGGGTCGGGTCTCCTCATCCTCGACGCGGGAATGATTTTCTCCCTCATGGACCTCCTTTTTGGTGGGAGGGGCACGGCGAAGGTGGAGAGGAAGACCAAGGAGTTCACCCCCATCGAGATGAAGGTCGTGCAGAAACTTGCCTGCACGATTCTCGAGGACCTGGAGGGCGTCTGGAAAGAGCTCTTCCCCGTGAAGGTGAGGCTCCTCCGCTCAGAATCGGACCCGTCGGATGTCCCCTTCGCCTCTCCCGGGGAGAAGGTCGTCACCGTCGAGGCGGTCCACGCGGTCGGTGACCTTCACTACCGTTACCAGGTGTGTTTTCCCCTGAAGCTCTTCGACCCGGTGAGGGAAAAACTGGGCGGAGTTTCTGCGAGTGGCGGTGCGGAGGGTGAATGGCGGGAGAAGATTCGGGAACTGGTCATGACCATCCCCGTTGAGGTGACCTGTCTCCTGGGGAGGTCGACGGTGACCGTTCTCGAGGGACTCAGGATGAAAGAGGGGGACATTCTCCCCCTCGATACCTCCCCCCAGGGAAACCTTTCTCTCCTGGCTTCGGGCGTGGAGAAGTTCGAAGGTTTCCTCGGCTCGTTCCAGGGGAGGTACGCCGTGAAGATAGTGAGAGCAATTACGCCGTAAAAGGAGATGCCCATGTCTGAGGATGTGAAGGACTTGAACGTGGAAGAACTCAAGGAGCAGAAGGAGGAAAGCGGGGAGACCGTAAAGAGGGAGATAGAGTTCATCCTCGACATCCCCGTCGAACTCACCGTCGTTGTCGGGAAGACGAGGCTCCTCATCCAGGAACTGCTCCAGCTGACGGAGGGGTCCATCGTTACCCTCGACAGGATGGCGGGTGAGATGGCAGAGGTGTACGTCAACAACAGACTTCTCGGGAGGGGAGAGGTGGTCGTCGTCAACGACCGCTTCGCCGTGAGGATGAAGGACATCGTCACTCCCCAGGAGAGGGTCCGTAAATTGAGTTGAGGCAGGGAAGATGACACCCGACCTGACAGGCGCGGCGCTGAAGATTCTCCTCTTCCTCTTCCTCTTCACCGGTGGGGTCTACCTCTTCGTGAGGGCGATGAAGAGGAAGATGGTGAAAAGGGGCGGGCTCCTCGAGGTGGTCCACTACCACCCCTTCGGCCAGAAAAAGGGCGTCGCCCTGGTGAGGCTCCTGGGAGAGTACCTCGTCCTCGGGGTGACGGAGCAGCAGATATCCCTCCTGACAAAGGTCGAGGCCTCCCGGGTGGAAGAGGTTCTCTCCCTTCCGGAGGAAAAGGTGACTTCCGGGAAAAAGTCTTTTCGCGCCGTTCTCCGGGGGCTTCTTGCTCTCCTGTTCGCGTTCGTCATCCTCGCTCCCGGGACGTCCCACGCCGCCGGGAAGGGGATATTTTCCGACGGGATACTCGGGTTTTCCTCCCCCCTCGAACTTCTCGTCATCTTCACGCTCCTGTCCATTCTTCCCGCTATTCTCGTCATGTGCACCTCTTTTACCCGCCTCGTCGTCGTTTTCTCCTTTCTCAGGCAGGCGATGGGCACTCCTCAGGTCCCCCCTTCCCAGGTCATCGTGGGCCTTTCCCTCTTCGTGACTCTCTTTATCATGTCCCCGGTGCTGGACCGGGTCTACACGGAAGCGTACCTTCCCTACCGGCAGGCGAAGATTTCGGGGGAGGCGGCTTTTTCCCGCGCTGAGGCGCCGCTTAAGGAGTTTATGTTGAAGCAGGTCAACGAGAAGGACCTGGCTCTCTTCCTCAACATGGCGAAGGTGGAGAAACCGAAGAGGCCGGAGGACCTCCCTCTCAGGGTCGTGGTCCCGGCCTTTGCTGTCGGGGAATTGAAGAAGGCGTTCCAGATAGGCTTTCTCCTCTTCCTCCCCTTCGTCGTCATCGACATGGTCGTTGCCAGCGTCCTCTTATCTCTCGGCATGATGATGCTCCCTCCCGTCATGATTTCGATGCCCTTCAAACTCCTCCTCTTCGTCCTCGTTGACGGGTGGGACCTCATCGTCGTGTCGATGGTCAGGGGGTTCATGTGACGCCGGAATTGATGACACAGGTGGTTCGGCAGACCTTCGAGACGATGCTCCTCGTCTCGGGGCCGGTTCTCGCCGTGAGCCTCCTCGTGGGGCTCCTCATCAGCATTTTTCAGGCGATAACCCAGCTACAGGAAATGACGATCACCTTCGTGCCGAAAATTATCGCCGTCTTCGTGACGTTGATCGTCACGTTTCCCTGGATAATGAAGATTCTCTCCGGGTTCACGAGGGAGCTCTTCCACAACATCGCTTTCTATGTGAAGTGAGGAGATGGAACTGTACGCGCTCATACAGAGTTATACGGAGAAGTTCATACCCGTCTTCGTTCGAACTTCTGTCATCCTCTTCCTCATTCCCTACCTGGGGAGCAGAGTTGTTCCTCTCGTCGCCCGTGCGGGTCTTGCCCTGGCCCTGACCCTCTTTTCCCTCCCGCTCGTCCCGGCCCCCCGAGGAGACCTGCTCCTCGTGACGGCGGAGTCGCTTTTCGTGGGCGCTGCCATGGGGCTTATTGTGAGGATTCTCATCGGTGCCGTGGAGACGGCAGCCCACTGGATAGGACTCGAAGTGGGTCTGGGAATCGCCTCCGTCTTCAACCCTCAGTTTGGGGAGGCGTTGAGCCCCTTAAGCCTCTTCTACAGCCTCAGCGGGATGGCTCTCTTCTTCATCCTGAACGTCCACGTCTTCTTCGTCGAGGCGATTGTCAGGAGTTTTTCCATTTCCTCCCTCCATTTCCGGAACATCTTCGATGGGGTAGTCGGATTCAGCACCCTCCTTTTCCCGCTGGCCCTGAAAATCGCCGTTCCGGTCATGCTCGTTCAGGTGCTGGTGAACGTTTCCCTCGGATTCTTCGCGAAGGTCATGCCCCAGGCGAACGTTTTCTTCGTCGGCTTTCCCCTCCTCATCTTCGTGGGGATTGTTTTCGTGATTCTCTCGTTTCCCCTCGTCACCTCGGTGGTGACGGGGAGCTTCATCAACGTGAAGGACCTGATAGGCGGATTTATGAGGTGAACAGTGGCGGATAATTACGAGGAGAGAACAGAGCAGGCAACTCCCAAACGACGGGAGAAGGCGAGGGAGAAAGGCGACGTCCCCATAAGCCGGGACCTCCTTTCGCTCGTCTCTCTCTGGGTCGCCTTCGTCTACTTCACTTTCACTCCCTCGGTGGTGAAGTCGATGGGGGGATACCTGAGGAGGGCGCTTGCCCGGAGTTTCTCCTTCCCCCTGACTGCACAGAACTTCACAGCAGTCGTCAAGGAGGACTCGCAGGTTGTGGCGCTCATTCTCCTCCCTCTCCTCATCGTTATCGCCGCCTGCGTCCTCCTCGTCCACTTCGTCCAGACGAACTTCCTCATTACCTTTGAGCCGCTGAAGATGGACCCGAATCGCCTGAATCCCGTGGAGGGAGTGAAGAGGCTCTTCAGCCTGAACACCCTCTTCCAGGCATTTAAAGGGTTCGCGAAGATTATCGTCTTCGGCGTCGTTCTCTACCTCCTTCTGAAGAAAGAGGTTTTCCGCATTCCGCAGCTCGTCGGATTCGACGTCCCCTCGCTGACGGGTTACTCCCTGGCTCAGGTGAAGAAGCTCTTCTTCGTTTCCGTCATCGTCCTCACCGTTTTCGCCGTCATTGACATCGGGTACACCCGGTGGGAGTACGAGAGAAAACTGAGGATGACGAGACAGGAAGTCAAGGAGGAGTTCCGGGAGATGGAGGGAGACCCGATGGTGAAGGCGAGAATCCGCTCCCTTCTGAGGGAACTCGCCCGCCGGCGGATGATGGAAGCCGTGCCCACGGCGGACTTCGTGGTCACGAACCCGACTCACATCGCCGTGGCCCTCAAGTACGACGAGACCAAGCACGCCGCCCCCGTCGTCGTGGCCAAGGGAGCGAACCTCCTGGCGGAGAGGATAAAGGAAATAGCCCGGAAAAACGACGTTCCCATATTCGAAGACAGGCCCCTGGCCAGAGCGCTCTATAAGCTCGACGTGGGGCAGGAGATTCCGGAGATGCTCTACCGGGCGGTGGCGGCGATTCTCGCTCAGGTTTACAGGATGAAAGGAAAGGTGCGGAGGGGAGGCGATGCTTGAGAGGCTTCTGAAACAGGGTGACCTGGCGCTGGCAATCATCGTCGTCCTCATCCTCGGGTTGATGATTATCCCCATTCCGCCGGCTCTCCTCGATATCTGCCTCTCCTTCAGCATAACTTTCTCCGTCATCATCCTCCTCGTGACGGCCTACGTCGCGAAGCCCCTCGACTTCTCCGTTTTCCCCTCCATCCTCCTCATAGCCACGCTTCTGAGGCTCTCTCTCAACGTGGCGTCGACCCGCCTCATCCTGACGCGGGGAGACGTGGGTGTGGAGGCAGCCGGAAAAGTCATCAAGTCGTTCGGCCAGTTCGTCGTCGGGGGGAATTTCGTCATCGGTTTCGTCGTCTTCCTCATCCTCGTGGTCATCAACTTCGTCGTCATTACCAAGGGCGCCGGCAGAATCGCTGAGGTTTCCGCCCGATTCGTCCTCGACGCGATGCCGGGAAAGCAGATGAGCATCGATGCCGACCTGAATGCCGGCCTCATCGACGAGGAAGAGGCGAGGAGGAGGCGCCAGGAAATCAGCCGGGAGGCAGACTTCTACGGCGCCATGGACGGTGCGAGCAAATTCGTGAGGGGAGATGCTATCGCCGGAATCATCATCACCCTCATCAACATCATAGGCGGCCTTCTCATCGGAACTCTGCAGAAGGGGATGCCCCTGGGAGAGGCGGCCAGGACCTACACCATCCTCACGATAGGGGACGGCCTCGTTGCGCAGATTCCCGCGCTCATTACGTCCACTGCGGCAGGCGTCATCGTCTCCCGGGCAGCGGCAGAGGCAAACCTGGGCGGCGAGGTCATCCGTCAGGTCTTCATGAAGCCGAAAGCGATGGGGACCGCCGCGGGAATCCTCTTCTTCTTCGGCCTCATACCGGGACTTCCCCACGTTCCCTTCCTCCTCCTCGCAGCTGTGGCCGGTGGAGGAGCGTACTTGATGAGGAAAGAGGAGGTGGAGGCTGTGGAGAGGGTCGAGGAGGAGCCTCCATCGCCGACGGAGGAGATAGACACCCTCCTCCAGGTGGACCCCCTCACACTGGAAATCGGCTACGGACTCATTTCTCTCGTCGAGGGAGAGTCCCAGCTCCTCACGAGGATTCGAGCCCTTCGCAAGCAGTTGATTCTGGAGATGGGATTCGTCATCCCTCCCGTCCACATTAAAGACAACCTGAACCTGAAGCCGACGGAGTACTCCATTCTCATCCACGGCATCGACGTTTCCCGCGGGGAGGTTTTTCTCGACCGCTTCCTCGTCATCATGCCCGATTCATCAAGAGAGAAACTGGAAGGGATTTCCACGAAAGACCCCGCCTTTGGTCTCCCGGCGCTCTGGATTGAGGAGAAGGACGTGGAGAGGGCCCGTCTTGCCGGCTTTACCGTCGTCGACCCGGTGTCGGTCATCATCACTCACCTGACGGAGATAATCAAGAAGTTCGCCCACGAAATCCTGGGGAAACAGGACGTCCAGAAACTGCTGGACAACCTCTCCCTCACCCAGCCGAAGGTGGTGGAGGACCTTGTGCCGAATCTCCTCCCCCTCGGGGCGGTCCACCGGGTCCTCCAGAACCTCCTCAAGGAGAAGGTTTCCATCAGGAGTCTCTCCACAATTCTCGAGACCCTCTCCGACTACGCGTCCACGACGAAGGACCCGGACGTCCTCACCGAGTACGTCCGTCAGGCACTCTCCCGCTGGATAACGAAGCAGTATCAGGACGAGGACGGGGTCCTCCGCGTGATACTCCTCGATCCTGCCGTGGAGAGGGTCGTGAAAGAGGGAATTCAGACCACGCCCCAGGGGACCTATCTCGCCCTTGAGCCGGGCGTTGCGGAGAGAATCGTCGGTTCCGTCAGGGCGGCCGCGGAGGAAGCTGCCTCGAGGGGGCATCAGCCTGTGCTTCTCTGTTCGCCCGCGGTGAGGAGGTACGTGCGGGGACTCCTCGAGAGGGTATTGCCCCACGTGGCGGTCATGTCGTACGCCGAAGTCGCCCAGGGGGTCCAGGTGGACCAGCTGGGCGTGGTGAAACTCGATTGACGAATCAGGGAGGTCGAGTCTCATGAGGATAAGAAAATTCGTCAGCCCCACATTCCAGGAGGCGATGGAGCAGGTGAAGAAAGAACTCGGTCCCGACGCAATCGTCCTCTCGACGAGGACGCTGGGACGGGATGTCCTGGGGATGAAGAAAGGGGCCGTTGAGGTGACGGTGGCGGTGGAAGAGGAGAACGGAGAGGACCTGAGAACTCCTCTTTCCCAGGGAAATGACCTCGTCCCCGAGATGAGGGAGATAATGAGCGAACTTCGATCCCTCAGGAGTGAGGTCGGTTTCCTCCGGGAAACTCTCAAGCCGATTATCCCGGTCCTTTCCGTGAGCGAGAGGAAGAAGGAGCTTTTCACGGAACTCGTCCGCCGGGGAGTGGACGTGACGGTGGCTCTCTCAATCGTCAAGAAGTGCGGCGAGAGGGAACTCTCCCTCAGGGACGCCATTCTCCAGACCGTTTCCGTCGAACCTCCCTTCTCCGGAAAGGAGAGGGGGCTCAT
>RFHC01000057.1 GCA_003696505.1 Deltaproteobacteria bacterium | reverse complement strand
CAGTTCCCCCACTTTACCCTCGAGGTGGTTCCTCAACTCCACCACCTCTTTCCTGAGCCGGTTCACCTCCGCTTTCAGGGACATGTTCTCGTCGACAAGTTGCCGGACTCTGGAAAGACTGTTTTCTACGGCCTCGACTTTCTCGGTGAAGGTTTTCGATTTCCACCCCGCGGGTTTCTCTGGAAGGAGGACCGAAGAAACGCTCTCCACGTGGTCTTCTACCCTCTTGCGGAAGAAATAGAAACGGACGTAGACGAGGACGAGGAGGGCCACAACTATACCGAGTGTGAGGAGAACGATGCCGGTCAACACTCCCTCCAGGGAGAATAAATTTTTTTAATTTTGCATCAAAATTACAGAACCTTTCAAATGATAAATACTCTGAATGAACCGTTCACCGTTGACCCGAAGTCTTCCTTCAGTTATAAATAAGAGGATTTTCCGGGAGGTGAAAAGATGGTGACCGCACAAAATCGGGCAGACCTGACGACGAGGTTCCTCGCATTCGCCATCGACATGATTATCTACGCCGCGATTTTTTACGGGCTTGGAGGACTCGGCCACTTCCTGGCGATGATATACATCATCTTCAGGGACGGCCTCTTCGGAGGGCAGAGCATCGGCAAGAAAATCATGGGCATCAAGGTCACCCACGTGGACGGGAGAAAAATCAGTTTCGTTGACTCCTCCTTCCGGAATATCCTTTTCATCTTTTACATCCTCATTCCATTCACCATCGTCCTGGAAGGGATATTTCTCATCCGTCACCCCGAGAAGATGAGAATCGGGGACAGAATCGCGAAAACGGTGGTGGTGAAGAAGGAAGAAGTGGAAGAAGAAGGGGCCGTGGCACCCTCTTTCTAACCTCCTCTGTTTCTGGAAAACTCGCTCAAAAAACGAGCCCGACGGTAAAGTGCCACGCCGAGGCGGGTTCATCCTCTTTCCTGTCCAGTTTAAACCCCATGTCGAAAGAGATGGGGCCCACAGGGGTGATGTACTTGAGGGAAAACCCCGCCGTTTCCCTCAGGTCGAAGGGATAATCTTCGTCGCCCCGTATCCAGAGACTTCCTGCATCGACGAAAACTCCCACGGCGAAGGTGGAGGTGAGAAAGTACCGGAGTTCGGCATTTCCCACGACCATCGTATCTCCCCCGATGGGAGTCCCATCAGCCCCTCTGGGGCCGAGCCGGTTTTCTTCAAACCCTCTCACCGTGGTCCTGCCGCCGAGGAAAAAGCGCCTCTCAATGGGGACGATTCCTCCCTTCAGAGAGCGAATGTATCCACCCCTTCCGGAGAGAACGAAAACGCTCCGTCGAGAGAGAGGGAAGTAGTCAACCACCTGGCCGCTCGTTTTCACGTAGTCCAGTTCGGACCCGATGACGCTGGACGATATTTCTGAACTGAAGTTCGTGTACGAACCGTCTCTCGGGTTGAAAGGGTCGTCCCGGAGGTCGAGGATGAAGACGGGCCGGAAGACAACGGTCCTCGTCAGCGAAATGTCCTCAGGGGTGAGCAACGCACCGGCAGAAACTTCCTTCTGCCTCTCGTCTGAAAACTCCACCTGAAAAGAAAAGGAAGACCTCTCCAGGAATTCCCACGTCAGCGTCCCCGCCAGAGAGAGCGATTCCAGGGAAAAACTTTCTTCCCGTTCGTCCAGGTAACTGGCTGAAAGCGTCCCCTTCACGTCGAACCCGAGAAACCACGGTTCCCTCAATGAAGAGGTAACCCGCGTCTCCCTTTCTGAAAACTTCATCTTTCCCTCGAGCGAGCGTCCGTATCTGTTCAGGCTCTTATGCTTCACACCGACGGTGGCCCTGTAGCCCGTGTCGGTCCCGTAACCCGCGCCCACTTCGAGGATGACGAAGTCAGATTCCTCGACGATAACGACGAGATTGAGAATTCCCTTCTCTTCCTCCTTCACTTTTTTCAGACGAACCCTCTTGAAAAGACCCGTCCGGTATAGCGTCCTCTGAAAATCCACGAGGAGAGACTCGTCCAGGTAATCTCCCCTTTTCAGGGGAAGTTCCCTGAGGACCACATCGGGGGAGAGGACACTGAGCCCCCTGACGAGGACCCTTCCGAGTCGATACCTCGGTCCTTCGTAGACCCTGTACGTTATCCTCATTCTCCCCTTTCCCGTGACGGCGAAGGCCACCTCCACCCTGCAGTCGTCGAAACCGCTCTCTAAGTAACGCTTTTGAATGACATAAGTATCCGCGTGGGCAGAAACGTAATCCACCGGCCTGCCCGGACTGTTGGAAAGAGAGGAAAGAAGTTCCTTCTCGGTAAAATAGGTGACGCCGTCAAACTCGATTTCGTCCACTATGTACCTCTCCCCCTCATCAACCTCCACCTTCACCTCAACCGACCCGTACCCTCTCTCCTCTACTCCGGAGAACCTCACGCGGGCGTTGGGAAAACCGATGGACTGATAGTATCCGGTCAGGTTTTCCAGGTCTCTCCGAAGTTCCTCTTCCCTGAGAATCCCCGTGCCGGTGATGAACGAAAAGAACCCTCTCGGGGAGGTCTCCATCCTGTCGAGGAGCTCCTCATCGGGGACGCTCTCGTTTCCTTCAATGGAAACTTCCCCGACGATTCCCCTCACCCCCTCCTTCACGGTGACCTGGATTTCCCTTCCCGCCAGATGAGCTTCCGCGACTGCCTGGAAAAAACCCTTCTCCCTGTAATACTGCTCCACCCTCTGTTTTATGGCAGACAGGACTTCTGAAAGTGTCCTTTCCTCTCCGTCGTCGAGGGAGGCTATTTTCTCGAGTTTCTCCCGTGAATAGGATGTGTTTCCGGTGAAGGTGATGGTAAACTTCTCCCCCTCGTCAACCCTGATGGTAAGGGCGGCTCCTTTCTCAGCCTTTGAGATATTCACCTCCCTCACTGTCGCCGTCAGGTAGCCCTTCCTCTGATACCGCCTTCTCAACTTCATGACTCTCTCTCTGATTTTCTTGAGCGAAACGGGTTCCCCCACGACCAGACCGAGGGCCTCTTCGACAGCCCCTGTATCAATTGCCCGGTTTCCCAGAACTTCAACCCTGGTCAGCACTGGAGGTGGTCCTTCGTGCACGTCAAATCGGACTTCGCCCTCCCCATCCCTGAGGGAGCATGCACCCCTCACGTGGACGGACGCGGAGAAATATCCGTGCTCTTTGTAGAGAGAGGCAACCCTCCTTTCCGCATCCACCAGGGACATCCTCGTCACGGTAGTTCCGATTTTCAGCCCCGACGCGGAGATGATTTCCCTTTCCGAAAAGTATTTCTCCCCTTTCACGGAAATGCGGGTGAGAGGGACTTCGGGAAAGAGGCGAAAGAGAAGCCTTATCTCGTTTTCACCGGAGGCCTCACCATAGGCCTCCACCTTCCTGAAGAGACCGCTTCCAACGAGCGCTCGAATTCCCCGGGAAAGGAGGTCACGACTGAAACGCTCGCCTTCAGTAAAGGGCAGAAGCCCCTTCAACTCAATTTCCGATATGAGCAGAGGTGATTCAACGTAAAATTTGATCTCTCCTATCTTTCTCCCCTCGAAACTCGATGGAGATTCCCCCCACGCGAGAGCAGCGACGAGGACAATGGAGAGGGCAAGAGTCAGAACCCGATTCACCACTCCCCCTCCCCGAAAAGACCTCCAAGGATGGAACGGAAGAGCGGGTACTTCTTCCTGTATCTAATCTCCCCGCCGAATTCTCCGGCGGCGTCAGTCGTTGAGCTCAACCAGTCGAGGTAGACGTAGAAACTTGAAGATATTCTCAACTCGCCGGAGACGCTCGACTGTCCGGTCCCGCCGAGAGGGGTAGAGAAGTCCACCGTCAGTGCATCTCCAAAAGTCTTCCCCACGACGACAGTGGGCTCGAAAACGCCTGTCGACTCGGAATACGCGGCCTCGATGGAAAACCGGTCAAAACCCACGAAGCGCCCCAGTTTCTCCTCCACCCTCGAGGTGAGGGGAGAAAGGGCAACGGCAGCAAACCCTGTCGTCGCCGCACCGCCCTCTGAAGACGTTATTTCACCCGTCGTCACGCCAAGAGAGAGAAGGGAAGCGATATCGTTCTTCGAGAGGGGCGGGTCTGAGTAAAAGTCAACCTGAAAATCCTCGAGCGTGCCCGTGACTTCCACGTAAATCGTATACTCCCCCTTCTGCGTAGAGGCCAGGGCATCAATGTCAGGATTGTTTCTGAGAGGGTTTCGAAAGTCGACGATGAGCCTCTCAATCGTGTACTCAGTCCCCCGGTACTTCACCTCTCCCTCAACTGATTCAAAGGTTCCTATAACAACTACCTTCCCCGTGTTCCCCAGAACTTTAAAGTCCCCCCTCGCCTTCAGGTCCCCGAGGTTGTTATGGACCTCTATCGTCCCGTCAGCCACGCAGGTAATGTCGAGGCGAATGGTGAATCTATCTCCCGCCACGGTCTCGTATCTTTTGATTTTCTTTCGAAGACTCACGAGGAGTTCTTCCGGATATATCGACTTCGTGTAGCGCGCGCGCCTGACGTTAACGTCACCCCTGATGAAAAGGTCGCTGGAGGGACCGGCGATTTCAACGCTCCCGTCGATGACCGAAGGAAGGTCATCGGGATACCCGAAGGAAACGTTGAAGAAATCGGCATTGAACTGGATGAAAACCGGCCTTCCGGGAAAGATAACGACCTGTCCCGTGCCTGTGAGAGAGCCACCCCCCATCGTCGCAGATATCTTCTCAAACTCAATTTTTCTCCCTCTCAGGTTGATTTTCGTCTTTGCTGCTTCCAGGGGATGACGAAATCCGACAAATTTCACGTATCCGTCATCCAGAGTTGCTTCCCCCGTCAACTGGATGTCAGGATACCTTCCCACCACTCTCAGATGAGCATCGAGGGCCCCACCGAGCCCTTCGAATACCCCCCTCACAACTGTCCTCACGGCCGATGCCGGGACCTTTCCCCTAAGCGTCAGGTCCAGACCCTTCTCTCTGTAAATCCCTCCCGTCACCTCGAATTCCCCATCCCTCCCCTCGAAAATAGCCTCCTCTATGGAGATTTCGCCCTTTTTCACCGAAAATCTGCACCTCTTCACCGCAAGAGTCTCGTCGAGGAAAGCAAGGTTCCCTTCCTCGACGACGAGTGTCCCTGACGGCACGACCCGACCATCCCGAATTGAAAGAAGGCCGTCCACCCCCACGAGGACATCCGCCTTCCCCTCAACACCGGAGGGGAAGGTGAAGGGGAAAGCGCCCGTCCTTACCCTCCCCTCCACGATTACCGAAGTCACAGCCTTACGGAATTCCGTCCTGAGAGAGAGATTCCCTCTTTCGGCGAAGTCAACAGAAAAGGTCCCTCTGTCCCCCCTCTGTTTCCCCACTACCGAAAGAATCAACTCCCCCGCGCTTCTGTCCTCCAGAGTGAGGTGTATATTCCCCCTCACCCTCTTCAACAATTCCTCACCTTTGAGTGAAAAGCTCGGGACCTCTCCCCGAATCTCCCCCGTAAGGGCAACATCCTCCGGAAGGGGTAGTCGCCCCGGGAGAAACCGGGCAAGGCCAATTTCAAACCGGGAAAAATTGAGGTCAAGAGCCAGGGAGCGCGAATCCAGCCGATACGTAAAAGCGCCCCCCACCTT